>JADFVP010000216.1 GCA_015222595.1 Pseudomonadota bacterium | reverse complement strand
TAAAAGCACTCCTATAGACAGAAGCTGTTTTTACCATACATTGAATACATGTCAAGTGATATCTTGCAACAACAGATAAGATAAGATTAATTTAAAGTTTCATCAGCGGGCACGAAATCGCATATCTATCAGTTATGCTTGATTATTCTGGTTTCAAGCGCCCTCACCCCCTCCTTTCAACTATTTCTCACCAACTCTGCTCTCGGCCCAACACAAATAACGGACCAACGACAGAACTCGAACTTCATTCCTCAAGAACCGTACCCTTGTAACGAGTTAAGTAGCAAAAATAATGAGGGGGCTATGCCCGGGCAATGCAAAAAAACAAAACGTGTCGCCGCCACGCCTGTTATGGTATAATTTTTCGCTTCAGACCCAAGAGCTTCAACAGGCATAGCATCTTAAAAGGCAGCATATGGCAACAGAGCCGACAGACAAAAAAAGTAGAGAAGACGGCACAGGGCTCTCGCCTTTTGGTGCGAGTGCCGCCACGGTCTCGGCACTTGGCGGGGCCGACTCAACAAGCATAAACGGCCTTTACGGCTCTTCGCGCGCCTACTTTCTCGGAACCGTCTTTACACTGCGCCCGCGCCCTACCCTCGTACTTCTGCCCGACGACGAGAGCGCAGAGCTTTTTGCCGACGACCTCTCTTTCTTTCTCGGGGCCGCTTCTGTTGCGCTCTACCCGTCTACCGAGGTACTTCCGTTCGACACCCAGACCACGCACCCGGAGCTTAGGAGCGCAAGAATAGCGCTCATGGCGCGGCTGGCCGACTCTGACGCAGAGCCGGTCATAGTGGTGGCGGCCATACACGCGCTCGCCCAACGCATAATGCCGAAGACGCAGATGGACGACAGCTCGCTGAACCTCGTGGTAGAAGAGGAGTACGAGCGGAACGGACTTATCGAACGGCTCTCGGCGCTCGGCTACCGTCGCATGTCGATGGTCGAAGAGCGCGGAGAGATAAGCGTTCGCGGCTCTATCATAGATATCTTCCCCCCGGCCTTCGAAGACCCGTTAAGAATAGAGTTCTACGGAGACCTCATAGAGTCTATACGCCCGTTCGAGATAAGCTCTCAGAGGTCTCAGGGCTCTTTGGCCTCGGCGCTCATACTCCCTGGGCGTCAGACCTCGGCAAAGTCGCTCTCCGGGCTAAAGGTACGCGACAAGGTAATAGACCGCGCAGACGATCTCTCGCTCGCACGCGGGGTCTGGGAACCGCTCTCGACCAAACTGCGCCACGGTATTGCGAGCGAGTCTACCGAGGCGCTACTTCCGCTCTTTTACGATTCACCACTCTCAACCCTTTTCGACTACCTCGGCGACGGTGCGCTCATCTCAATAGTGGACTCCTCTCTGGTAGAGGCCCGCATAGAGACTTACCGAGATGAGGTAGCCCACGCGGCAGAGCGAATGGAAGAGAGCGGAAAGTTCTTTGTGGAGCCCGACTCGCTCTACATGCCGCCAGAAGAGATGGCCAAACGGATAGAGTCTCAGGCAACGCTCAAGCTCGAACCGTTCGAGAGCGCAGAGGGTACAAGAGTAGAGACGAAGAGCAACAGGGAGCTTACAGGAGAGTTGAAGGGCCAGAGGGGCTCTGGCGAAGAGGAGCCGTTACGACCCCTTGCCGATAGAATTGAGAGCTGGCTCCACGCGGGCAGAGGGGTTACCGTAACCGCGCACAACAGAGCCCAATCAAAAAGAACCCTTGAGCTTCTAGAGGGCTACGGTCTGTCGGCCACAATCAGAGAGAGCACGGAGGTCGCAAAGGCCGGAACTCTTACGGTTGCCGTCGGCACACTTTCGAGCGGCTTCTCGCTTACCTCTGAGTCTTTAGTTATAGTGGCCGAAGAGGAGATCTTCGGCGAGCGGGCCAAGAGGCGCGAGCCGCCGAAGAAAAAGCTGGAGGCGTTCCTGACCCAGCTTCAGGACCTTGCTGTCGGCGACCATATCGTCCACGCCCACCACGGCATCGCACTCCACAGGGGGCTAAAGCGCCTGGAGGTTGACTCTGTCGAGAGCGACTTTCTGCTGCTAGAGTACGCCGGCGGAGACAAGCTCTACCTTCCGGTCTCGCGCATGGACCTCATCAGCCGATACCACGCAATGGAGGGCAGAACCGCTACGCTCGATAAGCTCGGCGGCACGAGCTGGGCAAAGGCTACGGGCAAGGTAAAGCACGCGGTCGAGCAGATGGCGGTAGAGCTTCTAAAGCTCTACGCGGAGCGCGAGGTGGCCGAGGGCTACAGCTTCAGCGCCGCAGACGCTATGTTCGAAGAGTTCGAGGCCGGCTTCGAGTACGACGAAACCCCGGACCAGGCTCGCGCGATAAAAGAGTGCATAGACGACATGGTGCGTAAAAGGCCGATGGACAGGCTCGTCTGCGGAGACGTCGGCTACGGCAAGACCGAGGTCGCCATGCGGGCCGCCTTCAAGGCGGCGCAGGACTCGAAGCAGGTGGCGGTGCTCGTTCCTACCACCGTGCTCGCCACGCAACATTACCTGACGTTTACCAGCAGGCTCGCGCCGTACCCCGTACGCGTTGAGGTCTTGAGCCGCTTCAGGTCGAGAAAAGAGCAGAACGAAACAATCGCGCGCCTTGGGCGCGGCGAGGTAGACATACTCATCGGCACACACAGGCTGCTGCAAAAAGACGTGCTCTTTAAAGACCTCGGCATGATAATCATAGACGAAGAGCACCGCTTCGGTGTGGCCCAGAAAGAGAGACTAAAAGCTCTTAGAAAGTCGGTTGACGTACTTACCCTTACGGCCACCCCTATTCCGCGCACGCTCCACATGTCCTTCGCCTCTATCCGCGACCTCTCCATAATCAACACCCCGCCCGAAGACCGGCTGGCGATAAAGACCCGCGTTATACGCTTCGACGAGGAGATGATAGAGGAAGCCATTTCAAGAGAGATGAACAGAGGAGGGCAGGTCTTCTTCGTCCACAACAGAATTCAGTCCATGCCCTCTATGCTGACATTTCTAAAACGCATTCTGCCAGACGCTAGAATAGCCGCAGCGCACGGGCAGATGAAGGAGAGGGAGCTAGAGGAGAAGATGCTCGGCTTTGTAAACGGCGAGATTGATGTATTGCTCTCTACCGCTATAATAGAGTCGGGCCTCGACATACCGAGCGCAAACACCATAATAATAAACAGGGCCGACCGCTTCGGGCTAGCCGAACTGTACCAACTGCGGGGCCGGGTCGGCAGAAGCAGCCACCGGGCGTACGCCTACTTTATCTGCCCGGACTCAGCCATTATGAGCGCAGACGCGCGCAAGCGCATCGAGGTGATAGAGGAACTCTCTGACCCCGGAAGCGGCTTCAAGATAGCGACCTACGACCTTGAGATACGCGGCGCCGGAGAGCTGCTCGGAACCTCGCAGTCGGGCTCCATTGCAGCCGTCGGTTTCGAGATGTACACGCAGCTATTGGAGGAGGCGGTGGCCGAGCTTCAGGGCAAGGAGGTCGAAGAGGAGGTTGCCCCGGAGATAAACCTCAAAGTCTCGCAGTACCTGCCTGAGGAGTATATCGCCGACACAAGGCTCAGGCTCGGACTCTACAAGCGGCTGGCCGGGGCCGCGGACGACGACGAAGTAGATGCGATAACCGACGAAATGGAAGACCGTTTCGGCGAACTCCCCGAACTTGTAGAGAACCTTATTGCCGTTATGCGGTTAAAGGTCTCGCTAAAGAGGCTCAAGGCAACGGAGCTTGTACAGAAAGGGCGCAAGCTCTACCTGCGGCTCGCTCCTCCTGCTTCCGACGCGTCAGTAGGGGCAGGCGCCGACCCCAGCGTCGCGAACAGAGCCCTTGGCCTCTTTAAAGAGTTTCCCAAAACCTATGCAGTAACACCGGACTCTAGGCTCGTCATGACCATAGAGCCTAAAGAGTCGGTACTCGTGCAAGCGAAATACCTGTTGAAAGAACTTCTCGGCGCGTGTTAAAATTATTTTTTGTCTCTTGCAACTTTTCCGGCTTCTTTACAGAGCACCTATAAGGCAGCCTAGCCACACGGGTAGATAGCGCTATGTTAAGACTAAAAAAAATCTTCTTCACCATTTCCATGCTAAGCCTCCTGCTGCCCGTCTTCGGCTGCGACAAGGCCCCCAGTGAGGCTCCCGAAGCCAGAGACGAAGCCGTAATAACGGTAGACTCCCGTACCATAACGGTAAAAGAGTACAACGACGCGCTCGACAGGCTTCTGCCGCCCGAGTCCGAAGAGGCGGGCCCGGCAGAGATAGCGGAGCTTAAAAAGAGCATCCTCTCCCAGCTTATAGAAGAGGCGCTCATCCTGGACTCCGCGATCAAGCTCGGCCTTACGGTAACTGAAGCTGAACTTGAGGTCGAGGTAGAGTACATAAAGGGCGCGGTCGGCGACGAAGAGTTCAACTCTATAGTAACGAAACGGTACGGAAGCATTGAGGGCTGGAAGGACGAACTGCGCAGAAAGCTCCTTATAGGCAAGGTCATAGAGCAGGTTATCACCTCAAGAGTAGAGATAACCGAAGAGACGGCCCGCATCTACTACGACGAGCATATCTCCGAGTACAGGGTTCCGGAGCAGGTACATGCGCGGATGATTCTTGTGGAGACGGAGACTGAGGCCCGCAAGGTGCGCAAAACCCTGACGCCGGAAAACTTTGCGGATACCGCAAAAGAGGTCTCTATCAGCCCGGAAGGGGAGCGCGGCGGAGACCTCGGCTTCTTCGGCAAGGGTGATATGCCGGTAGAGTTCGAGACGATCTCCTTTACGACGCGGCAGGGCAGAATTTCACGGATCCTCAAGACCGACTACGGATACCATATCTTCTTTATCGAAGAGCGGAGAAAGCCCGTTATGCTCGAATTCGAGACCGTTAAAGAGGACATAATAGAGCAGATGGCGCGCGAAGTGGCAGAGCGCAAATTCTCCGAGTGGGTAACTACGCTCAAAAGAAATGCCGAGATCAGAATCAAGGAGACTCTCCTGTGAAAAGTGCAACCAAGTACCGAGCAACACACAACAGTACCGCTGTCGGCTGTTGTGCCGTTACGGGCTCTAATATAACCAGAGTAAAGAGAACGCTCTTTGCCCTTCTTGCTGCTATTGTGCTCTCGGCGTTCTCGACCCCGGCGCATACCGAGGTGGTCGACAGGGTAGTGGCCATAATTAACGACAACATAATAACACTCTCCGAACTGAACGCCGCAACCAGCATGGCGCTCGAAAATATATCCGGTAACAAACCAACCGATAAAAAGAGCATCGACGAGTTCAAGAAGAGTTCTCTCGATAACCTTATAAATCAGAAACTGATAAAGCAGGCCTCCGACGCCGCAGGTATCGACATCAGCAAAAAAGAGATAGACAACGCTATAGAGGACGTGAAGAAGCAGAACAACCTCACGCAAGAGAGCCTTATGCTCGCTCTGGCGCGAAGCAACCTGACTATGCGCGAGTACAGAGAGCAGATGCAGGAGCAGTTGCGCGAGGCCAAGTTCGTCGACATTGAGTTCAAGTCGAAGATAAGCGTGCTCTCCGAAGAGGTCGAAGACTACTACAGACAGAACATAAAAGAGTTTCTACAGCCGTCGACCTTCAGGGCGCGGATGATACTTCTGCCCGGTACCGACAAAGAGATTCAGGCTCTGAAGCTCTCGGCCATAGAAGAGGGAATAAGAAAGGGAGAGAGTTTTGCGGAGCTTGCGAGCCAGTACTCCGAAGGTCCTGGCGCTTCGGAGGGAGGCGACCTCGGCTGGCTCTCGAAGGGAGAACTCGACTCGACGCTCGAGGCCGTAATCGACAGACTGAAGACCGGCGAAGTCAGCCCCCCCGTTACACGTCCCGAAGGCATCTACCTGCTCCAGCTTACGAGATCGCGCGCTTCGGCTCCGGCCTCTATTGCCGAGAGCACGCCGGTAATCCAAAAGACCCTCTTCAACAGACGGATGGAGAAACGGTTCGCCTCGTGGCTCAAAGAGGCGCGCAGGCTCGCACATATAGAGATAAGACTTTAGCTCCCCACACCCGGAGCCGAACACTCACCCCAAGCACTTATCCGATACTCTTATGAAGCCGACAATAGCCATCACAATGGGCGACCCCTGCGGGGTCGGCCCCGAAATAGTCTTAAAAGCAGTTGCGAGCAGACGGGTGCTCGCTGTTGCCAACCCGATAGTTGTCGGCGACTATACGCTGCTCGCCACTGTTGCCGGCAAACTCTCTTTAAGGTTTCCGAAAAAACGCATAGTAGATGTACCGGCGCTCGGCACGAAAGAGATTGTGCCCGGCAGACCAACAAAGAAGAGCGGCGCGGCAATGCTCCGCTACATAGAGCACGCCGTCTGTCTGGTTCAGGGCGGCAAAGCGGCGGCAATAGTTACCGCGCCGATAAACAAGGCCGCCGCCAAGAAAGCGGGCTTCGCTTTTCCTGGACACACAGAGTACCTGGCCCACCTGACAGGGGCCAAAGAGTTCTGCATGATGTTGGGGGGCGCAGACCTCAAGGTGGTGCTCGTTACCATTCATGAGCCGATAAAAAAAGTTCCCTCGCTCATAACGACGGATGCGGTCTTAAAGAGCATCCGCATTACCGACAGGGCCTTCAAGGGAGAGTTCGGCATAACGAGACCCCGCATAGCGGTAGCCGGGCTCAACCCCCACGCCGGAGAAGAGGGTGCAATGGGCACCGAGGACAAAGAGATAATAGCTCCGGCAGTGAAGCGGGCCGCCAGAGCGGGTATCGACGTCACCGGCCCACTGCCTGCAGACACGCTCTTCTACCGGGCAGCGAAAAAGAAAGAGTTCGATGTAGTTATAGCGATGTACCACGACCAGGGGCTTGGCCCCCTTAAGCTACTCCACTTTGAAGACGGCATAAACTGCACGCTGGGGCTGCCTATAATACGCACGTCGGTAGATCACGGCACTGCCTACGACATTGCATGGCAGGGCAGAGCTAGCCACCTTAGCCTAGTAAACGCAATAACAACCGCTGCCGAAATGGCACACAGGCTTGGTAAGGGATAGAGCGCACTGCCCGGCGGACTTAATAAAGTAAAGAACAGCTATGGACAAGATAATAATTCAGGGCGCACGAGAGCACAACCTCAAGTCGATCAACCTTGAGATACCGCGAGACAAGCTCGTGGTCATAACCGGCGTGTCGGGCTCGGGTAAATCGTCTCTCGCCTTCGATACCATCTATGCCGAGGGGCAGCGACGGTACGTCGAGAGCCTCTCTGCGTATGCGCGCCAGTTCCTCGAACAGATTGACAAGCCGGATGTCGAGAACATCGAAGGGCTCTCTCCTTCCATCTCCATAGAGCAGAAGAGCACGTCGAGAAACCCGCGCTCTACAGTAGGCACTGTAACCGAGATATACGACTACCTGCGCCTGCTCTGGGCGCGAGTCGGCCACCCCCACTGCTACAAGTGCTCAAAACCGATAACGGCCCAGACGATTGAACAGATGGTGGACACTATTTTAGAGCTGAAGGAGTCCACGCGCTGCGTTGTGCTCTCGCCTATCGTACAGGGACGCAAGGGCGAGTACAAAAAAGAGCTCGACCGGTTGAGAAAAGAGGGCTACACGCGGGTACGGATAAACGGAGAGATGACTGAACTCGACTCTGTTATCGTGCTCGACAAGAGGAAGAAGCATAATATCGACGTGGTCGTAGACCGGCTGGTCTTGAAAGACGGAGTACGGCGCAGGCTTACCGACTCGCTCGAAATCGCCGCGCGCCTCTCTGACGGTATAGTCAAGCTCGACGTGGTCGGGGCCAAAGAACTCCTCTTCAACGAAAAACTTTCTTGCGTAAAGTGCGCTATCAGCTACCCGGAGATAAACCCCACCACCTTCTCGTTCAACAGCCCATATGGTGCGTGCGAGGCGTGCAAGGGGCTTGGGGAGAAATTCTACTTCGACCCCGAACTTGTTGTGCCCGACACCGCCGTGCCGCTAGACGCCGGTGCGATAGCACCATGGGCCGCCGCAACAGGCAAGCGGGTCTCTCCGTACTACCTCCATATCCTAACGGCGCTCTCAGCCCATTACTCCTTCGACCTCTCCAAGCCGTGGAGCAAGCTGCCGAAGATCGTGCGCGAACTGCTTTTGAACGGAACGGGCACCGAGGCGATAGAGTTCGAGCACCGCACGGGCCGGAGCCGTTACTCTTACAACGAACCGTTCGAGGGGGTGAGTGCCAATCTTGAGCGGCGCTACCATGAAACCGAGAGCGAGGACGTAAGAACAGGTCTCGAAAAATATATGAACTCGCAACCGTGCCCGGAGTGCTGCGGGGCGCGCCTCAAGACCGAGGCCCTTAGCATAAAGGTCGGTGGAAAGAGTATCTGGGAGGTCGTTCAGCTGTCGATAAAGGAGGCGGGGCTCTTCTTTGCACGCCTCAAGCTGACAAAAGCAGAGACAGAGATTGCGCGAAGGGTCTTGAAAGAGATCACCGAACGGCTCGGCTTTCTTTCCAACGTCGGCCTTGAGTACATTACCCTGCACCGCTCCGCCGGTACGCTCTCCGGGGGCGAGGGACAGAGGATCCGCCTGGCCACGCAGATCGGTTCGAGCCTGGTAGGCGTTCTCTACATTCTCGACGAACCCTCCATCGGCCTCCATCAGCGCGACAATCGCAGGCTTCTCGATGCGCTAACGCGGCTTCGCGATATGGGCAACACCGTAATAGTTGTAGAGCATGACGAAGAGACTATGCTGGCCTCCGACCATATTATAGATATGGGCCCCGGAGCCGGAGAGGGCGGAGGAGAGGTTGTGTCTGAGGGTAGCGTTGAGCATATTCTGCAGGACAAGAACTCCCTTACCGGCCAGTACCTCTCTGGCGCGCTCTCGATCCCCGTGCCAAAAGAACGAAAGAAGCCGGGCAAGAAGAGACTGCGCCTGAAGGGGTTGACCGCTAACAACTTAAAGGGCATAGACGTAGAAATTCCTATCGGGCTCATGACCTGCGTTACGGGTGTATCGGGCTCGGGTAAATCAACTCTCGTAATAGACACTCTCTATAAGAACCTCGCGCGCCACCTCTACCGCTCGAAGGAGCGTCCGGGGCACGTTGCAAAGATTACCGGACTTGAGTACATAGACAAGGTTATCGCAATAGACCAGGCGCCTATCGGGCGCACCCCGCGCTCAAACCCGTCTACCTACACAGGGCTCTTTACTCCTATCCGCGAACTCTTCAGCCAACTGCCCGAGTCGCGCGTGCGCGGCTACACGCCGGGCCGCTTCAGCTTCAACGTAAAGGGCGGCAGATGCGAGGCCTGCAAGGGCGACGGCCTTATAAAGGTAGAGATGCACTTTCTGCCCGACGTCTACGTAACATGCGAGGTCTGCTCCGGGGCGCGCTACAACCGCGACACGCTCGAAATCCGCTTCAGGGGCAAGAACATAAACGATTGCCTCAACCTGACCGTCAATGCGGCGCTCCAGTTCTTCGAAAATATTCCGTCGATACGAGAAAAGCTCTCAACGCTCTCGGAAGTGGGGCTCGGCTACATACGGCTCGGCCAGCCCTCGACAACGCTCTCCGGGGGCGAAGCGCAACGGATAAAACTCTCGAAGGAACTCTCAAAGCGGGCAACGGGCAAGACGCTCTACATACTCGACGAACCGACCACCGGGCTGCACTTTGCCGACATACATAAACTCCTCGACGTTCTGGGGCAGCTGAGCAAATCGGGAAACACCATTCTTATTATAGAACACAACCTCGACGTCATAAAGTCAGCCGACCATGTGATAGACCTCGGCCCCGAAGGGGGCGAGGGAGGTGGGCAGATAGTTGGAGTCGGTACGCCCGAAGAGGTGGCGGCTACGAAGGGATCGTATACCGGAGAGTTCCTGAAGGGCGTGCTCTGATTAAAGAGGCGCGGGGTGTAGCCGGACACAAGAACTGAAAAGAGCAGAAATGAGAAGAAGGGCCGCTCGGTACTCCGAGCGGCCCTTCTTCTTTATATCTATGCGGTAATGTTACACCGCAGTTGTGTCTGGTTTACTTCTCGTGGCAAGTTCTGCATACACCAGAACCGGAGTTACCCTGTACTCTCCTCAGGAAGAGACCGTTACCATCGTATGCGGTACCGAAGGTGGACTCAACCTCTTCCCAACTCTTGTTGTTGAAGTGAGGATCGTGGCAAGAACCGCACTCTACGTTACCGCCTCTGAGGAGGTCAGCAATGGTCGCAGTGTCGGAGATGAATCCGGCTACGGACCAGAGGTTGGTGCTCATGTTAACGTTGTTAGCTGCAGAACCATCGGTTGCACTGGCAAGAAGGTCATTTGCGAGGTCGATGGTGCTTAAGACCGTTGCAGCAGCTCTCAAGGAAGCCTTGGTTCCACCGGCATATGCAACGCCAACTGGATGGTCATCGGAGAGGCCTGAGCCTGCGTTAAGAGCGTGCGTGCTGCCGCCGCCGATGTCAAGACGTCCACTGTGGGAAAGCTGGTAGCCGTCTGCGCCGGTTGCGGTTATGTAGTCTACGCCGCCCTCGGTGAATACCCAGGAACCCTGTACGGAAGTACCCTTAACGTCCTTACCAGGCCTGTTGACTATGTTGTCAAAGGTGGTAACACCATCATGGCAAGAGAGACATGCGAGTGAGGGGCCAAGCACCGTGGTGATGCTGGAGCCACCAATCGTGTCGCCGTATGCAGTGAAAGTACCGGACTGGCTGTTTCTGTTCCATATCGGAGCCATGTCAGTGTTGGTGTGGTGAGGCGTGTGACAGAAGATACAGATCTCGGTCGTGTTCGGGGTTACAACGTGCTCACCGAATCCACCAAG
>JADFVP010000215.1 GCA_015222595.1 Pseudomonadota bacterium | reverse complement strand
TCACTCGCCTGCTCTCTCATACTGTCGGTCCTCTCGGTTGCGTGTCGTTGTCTATCTCGGTTCAAAAAGTCTCATGCACAGAACCTATATTATATTCGACAGTCGGTAGAATGTCAAGTTATCAACAGTTTAGAGGCCGCCTGGCAGGCTTCTACTGCCGAGTTTCACCCCTGTTTCGCCCTGCTTCGTACCCTCTTAGCCGCTCGCCTGCACGCCCGCCCGGTACTATATGAATACCCTTGATTAATCGGCCTTGTTGCTGTAATATTTAGCGAATTTTACGGCTCTTCTTTAAAGGGGCTTTTTGTTGCGCTCTATTGTAGTGCTGCCAGTGCGATCTTCTATTCCGGACAATGGGCCGGAGGAGGGGGCGAAGATGGGACTTTTTATAACATTCGAAGGCATTGAGGGCTCTGGCAAGAGTACCCAGATGGAGATGCTGGCCGAGTACCTTAAGGAGAAGTCCGTTGCTGTGGTCGCGGTTCGGGAGCCCGGCGGCACTGCGCTCGGCGAGCGGGTGAGGGCTATTCTTTTGGAGCGGCCCGAAGAGCCGACAGAGGCGGTGGCGATCTCTGCGCTGAGCGAGCTTTTTCTCTACGAGGCGTGCCGCGCGCAGTTGGTAGAAGACGTAATAGCGCCTGCGCTGAAAAGAGGCGCGACCGTTCTGTGCGACCGTTTTACGGACTCCACGCTCGCCTATCAGGGCTACGGCCGCTCTCTGGACCTTGGCGCCGTTACCGCAATAAATACGAGGGCCACCGGAGGGCTTGCGCCCGACGCCACTATACTTATCGATCTTGACCCGCGCGAGGGGCTGAGGCGCGCCACTGCGCGTATGAGCGTCGTGACCGGGGCCAAGGAGGACCGATTCGAGGCCGAGGCGATAGAGTTTCACAACAGGGTGCGCGAAGGTTTTCATTCCATAGCCGCTTTTGAGCCCGCGAGGGTCCATCTGGTGGACGGAACCGGGGAAATAGATTCGGTTCACCGCTCTATTTGTGATATTATAGATCATCTTATGACAAAGACTTAAGTTTACGGCAGGGGCGTTGTCTGTACGCTCTTTTTGCTTTTACGACCTTTCGGCATTACTGCCTTTTGATATAGAAAACAGAAAATAAGATGTCTTTTAAAGAGATTTCAGGCCACGAAAAAGAGATTTCGGCGTTAAAGAACGCCATTGCTACCGGCAGGGTGGCCCACGCCTACCTCTTCTCAGGCCCCGGCCGTTCGGGCAAGGGGCTCGTAGCCACTACCTTCGCCATGGCGCTCAACTGCACCGCAAGTACGCCCGACCCGTGCGGCGTCTGCGCCGACTGCGCCCGCATTAGAGACTCCACGCACCAGAACGTTACGGTGATCTCTCCGAGCGATAAAGACGGAGCGCCGGACCCCGGTGGGCTTATACGCATTGCTGAGGTGCGCCGTCTTCAGGAGTCGCTCCGGTACAGGGTAGAGAGCGGAACAAAGGTGGTTATTATCGACGGCGCCGATCGGTTTCAGCCGCAGGCTGCCCATGCGCTCTTAAAGACCCTTGAGGAGCCGCCGCCGAACTCGGTGCTGCTGCTCCTCTCCGCGCGTCCGAGTGCGCTCTTGCCGACCGTGCTCTCGCGTTGCCAGAGGGTGAACTTTCGCCCGCTCGCAGAGTCCGCTATTACTGACTTTCTTGCCCGGCGCGAAGGGCTCGCCTCTGTTGAAGCCGCGCTCATTGCCCACCGTAGCGCAGGCTCTTTGGGCCTTGCGTTAGAGTACGCGCGAGGTGGTAGTTACGATTGTCGGATGGAGGTGGCCCGAAGGGTCGAGTCGTTAAAGCCCGCCGATACGATTGCCGCTATGGAGCTTGCCGTAGAGCTATCGAAAGAGAGTGATCTGGCCGGGGTGCTGGAGTTTTTGAAGCTCCGGTGCCGCGACTCCGTTGCGCTCAACTATGGGGCCGAACACCTTAGCGTTACCGGGCCGGAGAGCGCCAGAGGGACCGACAGAAGTTTAGAGGCGTACGCTCTTATAGCGGCGGCGCACGCCGATATTACAGGCGCGGGTAATGTCAACAGGCTTCTGCGGCTCGAGTCCCTGCTCTTTTCCATAATGGAACTCGACGAGAGCGTTGCTATAAAGGCCGTTGTGTAGTTCCTTAATGAGGAGTCGAGCGGCCTTACAGGGCCGCTTTTAAATATATCAGGATGAGGTACAGCTGCCATGAGTCAGCTTTTAGTATACGGAATACGTTTTAAGAAGGCTTCAAGGGTCGTCGATTTCGACGGCACAGGGGTTGAGCTTACCCACGGAGACCTTGTGATAGTCGAGGTCGAGAAGGGGCTCGGCATGGGCACTGTGGTAAACGGCCCTAGAGAGCCGATAAGGCAGGGAAGAAAGGTCAAGAAGGTCATCAGGATAGCCGACACCACGGACGTGGAGCGGTTCGGCTTCAATACCGAGCGCGAGGACGAGGCCTTCAGGATCTGCAGAGAGAAGATTGCCAAGTACCGGCTGCCGATGAAGCTCGTAAGCGTCGAGTACCTCTTCGACTCCTCAAAAGCAATCTTCTACTTTACCTCCGACACCAGAGTAGACTTTCGCGGACTCGTCAAAGACCTCGCCTCGGCCTTTCATACCAGAATAGAGATGCGCCAGATAGGGGTGCGGGACGAAGCGAAGATGATAGGCGGGCTCGGCCCGTGCGGGCGCGCCCTTTGCTGCGCCTCCTTCCTCTCGGAGTTCGAGCCCGTGACCATCAAGATGGCGAAGGATCAGAACCTTGCGCTCAACCCCGTTAAGATCTCAGGGGTCTGCGGACGCCTGATGTGCTGCCTCAGCTTCGAGCACGAGGCGTATAAAAAGAATAAGGCCAAGGGCGGTGGTGGCGGCGGCGGTGCCCACGGCTGCCATAAAGGCGGAGGCAAGGGCGGCCACCAAAAAGACGGCGCACAGAAGCACTGCGGCTCCCATGGAGGCGGGAAACCGTCCGGTGACAAACCGTCCGGCGACAAACAGACCGACAGGCAGGCAGGCGACAAACAGGCCGACAGACCGTCTGGTGACAGGCCGAACAGGAACCGACAGGCCAGAGAGAAATCCGGTAGGAACCGATCGAACAGAAACCGGCAGGACCGGAACAGGCCGAACCAGAATAAAGACGCAGCCGGCTCTGAGGCCCAGAGCGAGACCCGGAGCGCAAGCCAGGGTCAGCCTCAGGGCGCGGTACGCACCGAGGGCGGCAAAGAGAACCCCGACAGGCAGACAGGCAGGCCGGGGGCCGAGGGTGGCCAGAGGCCGAGCAGAAACCGCTCCGGTAGAAACCGTTCGGGCAGAAACCGCCCCAACCGGAACAGGCTTAACTCTAGCCCTAACTCTACCAGAGACGCCGGAGGCAAGGCTTCGAGCAATCAAAGTG
>JADFVP010000214.1 GCA_015222595.1 Pseudomonadota bacterium | reverse complement strand
ATAAATTACTTTACCTTCGATTCCATGGCCTCTTTGATGAGAAAAGCCGGCTTTGAGATAATAGAGACGAGCGCAATGTTCCCGATGGACCTCTTTCTGCTTATGGGAGACCGGTACGTTGGCGACGACACGATAGGACGACAGTGCCACGCAAAAAGAAAGCAGCTCGATATTCTTCTTGAAGAGCCGGGGCTGAAGGATTTCAAGACTGAGCTGTACAGGCTGATGGCTCGCCACGGTATAGGCAGAGAGATGGTGATCTACGGGGCAAAGTCGAGCGAAGGGAAGAGAAAGCAATGAAGCTCGTATTTGTAGTACAGGCCAACTACTACAATTGGGAGGGAAGTCTCGACTTCTCCGTAAAGCCGCTCTACGACAAACCGGTCTTCTACTGGGTGGTCAAGAAGATACTCGACGCGTGGCCTGGCGCAGCTGTGGTTATTGCCGCGCCCGACCTTGAGGAGAACAGGGTGATGCAGCCCCACGCCGACGAACTAGGCGTGAAGCTCTATTACGGGGCCGAGCAGAATGTGCTCGACCGGTTGATAGAGGCGGGCCGTCTTTCGGGCGCCGAGAGCATCGTCAGGGTCCTTGGGCAGCACTACTTCTTCGATACCGACCTTGTAGGTAAGATGATGGAGCAGATGGCCACAGGCGGCTACGATGTCGTTAAGGCCCCTGACGACTTTGAAATCAAGTTCACGGCCGAGGTCGTAAAGATGAGCGCACTCGAAAGTCTTCAAGAGATGATCGGCACGAACGCGGAACTTGGCCAGAGGAGCGACGTTCTAATCTCCCCGGTCCACTACATCGCTTCGCACTCTGAGCTTTTCAACGTTAGTATCTTGACCGACCTACCCGTCTATACGACAAAGGAGTTGTACGCCAAGAGGGAGGAGGCCGCAA
Organism: Pseudomonadota bacterium; assembly: GCA_015222595.1. GTDB lineage: Bacteria > Desulfobacterota > GWC2-55-46 > GWC2-55-46 > JADFVP01 > JADFVP01. The sequence goes on along the minus strand of JADFVP010000214.1, from coordinate 14,952 downwards.
AGATATATGATATGTACGACGGAGACCATATACCGTTTCTTACCGCCAACCCGTCGGACTCAGCACTCTTTAGGCATTACGAAATAGCCGCAGAGTATATCGATTCGGACTCTGTGGTTCTCGACATAGCCTGCGGCGACGGCTACGGCTCCAGCTACCTGGCAGGCATAGCGGCCAAAGTCGTTGGTGTGGATGTGTCGGAGAAGCAAGTAGAGGCGGCAGGCGAAAGATACAGAGCCGCCAACCTAGGCTTCTTTACCGGCGACGCAACGAATACGTCCTTTGCCGACGGCTCATTTGATGTCATTACCAGCATGGAGACTATAGAGCATATAGAGGACGACAAGGCTTATCTCAAAGAGCTTTGGCGAGTTCTTAAGCCAAACGGGCGCTTTATTCTCTCTACTCCGCAAAACAGCATAGGTTCCGTGCCGCTCATTCCGACGCATGTGCGCGAATATGCGCTCGAAGAGTTCAAGGAGCTGCTTGGGGCGAACGGTTTCGAGATAGTAAGGATGGTCGGTTTTAAGGCTGGTAACCTTACCATTGAGGGAGACGCGGTCGGAAGCGGAATGATGGCGATCTGTAGAAAGAGCGGAGCTTGATGAAGGTACTCTTAATATATCCGCCGATACTGCTCTCTAAGACAGACCGCCCGGCGATAACGACCCCTATTGGTGTGGCCTACGTTGCCGCTGTGGCAGAGAAGGCGGGCTTTAGCGTGTCAATACTCGACTCTCTGGCAGAGGGCGAGTGGAAGAGTGAGAAACTCGAATCCGACCTCTACTACTGGGGACTTTCGTATAAAGAAATAAAGGAGCGGATAGAGGCCCTGAAGCCCGACCTTGTCGGCATCGGCTGCCAGTTCACGCTCCAGTACATGCCGTCCAAGGAGATAGCCCGTATCGTCAAGGAGATTGACCCGAAGATAGTAACGGTAATGGGTGGCACACACTCTACGGTAATGTGCCGCGAGATACTCGAAAAAGAGCCCTACATAGACTATATAGTGCGGAGCGAAGGCGAGTACGCCTTTACGGATCTCTTGGAAAGGTTAAGAGATGGCCGGCCGATAGACGACATAGACGGCTTTGCCTACAGAAAGGACGGCGAAGTACAGCTTAATGAGAAGACGCGGTTTGTAGCGAACCTCGACGACCTTCCCTTTCCGGCCCGCCACCTGCTTCGTATGGACGTTTATGGAAACACGGAGCTGAAAAGGGGATGGGGCATCAATCGCAGAGCGCCGAAGGCGAATATGATCACTTCGCGCGGCTGCCCGTTCGACTGCTCCTTCTGCGGCATTGCACTGAACACCGGCAAGAAGATGAGGGGCCACTCCCCTGAGTACGTCGTAGCCGAGATAGAAGAACTCATTACAAAGTACGGCATACGCGAGGTACACTTCGAAGACGACAACCTTACGCTCAACAAGCAGAGGTCTAAACAGATATTCGATCTTATTGTAGAACGCGGGCTAGACATTTCATGGGCGGCTCCGAGCGGGCTAGCTATCTGGACATTCAACGACGATGTCTTAGAGAAGATGAAGGCGAGCGGCTGCTACAGAGTTAATCTGGGGCTTGAGTCGGGCTCAGACCATGTGTTAAAAAAGATAATCAAGAAACCGATTACCACTAGTACTATCAGAGAGAAGATTGCCCTTGTAAAGAAGCACGGCCTTGAGATTACCGGTTTTTGGGTTATAGGTATGCCGGGCGAGACACGCGCGCAGATGTGGGAGACGTTGGACTTTGCAAGCTCGCTGGGGCTAGATGATAACCAGGTTGCCGTTGCGTTGCCGTACCCCGGCACCGAGCTGTACGATATATGTAAAGAGAAAGGTTACCTCGCCTTTAATCAGAAGGACGAGAAGTCGTACGAGCATTTTTCTATTTCAAGCGCCCTTATAACAACCCCGGACTTTACCCCGTTGGACGTTATCGCCATAAGAGACGCCGGCAGGTTCTTCGCAATTATAAAGAAGGAGGGCAGGGGCGCAATACCCGGAAGGATTGTAGAGCTTTTTAAGAGAAACGGTCTTGGCGGCTTTAAGGTTGTCGGGACGGTTCTCAAAAAATATTTTGGAAGTTAGATGATTTTCTTGTCAGATAAATAAGAAGGGGAACGGATGGAATTCTTTATAGACACGGCCTCGATTACGGATATCAAAAAGTACAAGGCGCTCGGTCTTGTAGACGGTGTTACTACAAACCCGGCTCTTTTAGCAAAAGAAGGTAAGTCGCCTATAGAGCAGATTAGTGAGATAACCGCGCTTGTAGACGGGCCGGTCTCTGTTGAGGTGACGTATACCGAGCCGGACAAGATGGTTGCTCAGGCCAAGAAGCTCTGTAAGCTGGCCGACAATATAGTCATAAAGGTGCCGTGCTCTTTTGCCGGGCTCGACACTGCTATAAGACTCAAGGCCGAAGGCATAAAGATGAACGCAACGCTTGTCTTTCACCCGAGTCAGGCCGTGCCCTTTATCAAACTAGGCGTCGAGTACGCCTCGCTCTTTATCGGCAGGGTAGAAGACTTCGGTCTTAGTAACGTTGAGGCTATCTACGCGATGAGCGCTTCTATAGAGGAGATGGGTAGCCCTACAAAGCTCCTCTCCGCCTCTATTCGTAACCCTGATTACTTGATGGAGGCGATAGAGGGCGGCTCGGACGCCATAACCGTGCCTCCCGTCTGCTGGGAGAAGGTTTATTCCAACCCGCTCTTCGCTCTAGGAGAGAAAGAGTTTCTCGATAGCTGGCGCGGACTCGATGAGAGTATGAGGGTAGAGTACGAATCGATAGACTGATAGAACGAAAAGCGTTGAGAAGAACGAGTGCCGTCTAAAAGAGAGCGACGTTTAAGAAGAGAGACAAAGGGGAGTGTTGGATGCGATTGAAGGATAAGGTTTGCGTTGTAACGGGTTCAAGCCGGGGAATAGGCGAGGCCATAGCCAGGGGATATGCGGCAGAGGGCGCGCGCGTTGTTGTCACCTATGTCGTTAATTCGGAGATGGCCAATAAGGTCGGAGCCGACATCGACGCCGAACTCGTACTCCAGCTCGACGTCAGAGACCGGGACTCGGTCAAGAGAACTTTTAAGACCGTTGCAGATCACTACGGCCATATAGACGTGCTGGTCAACAACGCGGGAATAAACCGCACCGCCGACTTCGACATGCAGACGGACGAAGAGTGGGCCGAGGTGATGGACGTAAATCTGACCGGTGTCTTTAGATGTTGTCAGGAGGTGTTGCCCTATATTCCAGATAACGGACGGATCATAAACATAGGCTCTCTCTCAGGAGAATACGGGGGCCCGAGAACGCCGTCGTACGCCGTAGCCAAAATGGGCATTATGGCGCTTACGCACAACCTTGCGCGCTTTTTAGGCGAGCGCGGCATCTGCGTCAACACGCTCTCGCCCGGAGTCGTGGGCGGGGAGTTTACCGACAAGACAATGTCTCCGGACGTTCGCAAGACCGCGCTCTCGCTAATGCTGATAAAGCGCTTTGCAAAGTATTCCGAGATGGTTGGAGGCGCAGTCTTTCTCGCCTCCGACGAGTCGTCGTACATGACGGCTCAGACTATGAGCATAAACGGAGGGGCATGGGTACGGTAGGTAAAACTCTTCTCATACTCTCAGGCGGCGTTGAGGCCATAAAGGGAATAGAAATAGCCAAAGCAATGGGGCTAAAAGTCGTAGTTGTTGACGGCAACCCGGACGCGCCGGGGAGAGTTCTTGCCGACGCGTTCATAGAGGCCAATATCTACGATCCGAGCGCAGTGGTTCGCATGATTGCGGCATATGAGGGTAGGGAGAAGGTAGACGGCGTAATCACCGTTGCCTCTGACGCGGTCCGCTCTGTTGCTGCAGTTGCCGAGTTTTTGGGACTTCCTGGTATAAGTAAAGAGACCGCTTTTCTTTCGACCGAGAAGTTTGAGATGAAACTCCGCTTTGAGGAGAGTTCGATTCCTGTGCCCGGTTTTGTCTCTATCGGCTCTATCGATGAACTTATTGCCAATGTCGGCCGCTGGCCAAAAGCGGTTCTGAAGCCGGTGGACAGCAGAGGCGCGCGCGGGGTTGTGCGCATAGGCGCCGAGGACGACCTTCAGTGGGCCTATGCCTACTCTTGCGGTTTCTCTCCTTCTAAAAGACTTATACTCGAAGAGTGGATAGAGGGGCCGCAACTGAGCACAGAGTCGCTCGTAGTGGATGGTAAAACCTATCTTTGCGGTGTTGCCGACCGTAATTATTCCCGCCTCCCAGAGGCCTATCCGTATGTCATAGAGGACGGCGGAGAGACTCCGAGCCGCTTTTCGCCAATGATAGATGAGCAGTTGACGAAGTTGCTCGACTCTGCGGCCAATGCTCTCGGAATAGAGAGCGGGGTGCTAAAGGGCGATATAGTCCTGAATGAAGCCGAGGGTAACGCGCCGTATATCATAGAGGTGGCCACTAGGCTCAGCGGAGGTTTCTTCTCTACCATTACCATCCCTCTTGTCTATGAAATAAATATCGTAGAGCGCGCGATTCTACTATCGTTAGGTCAGCTTCCTCCGTTGCCCGAACGCCTTACGCCGATCTGTTTTCAGGCCAACCGTTTCCTCTTTCTTCCCCCCGGCACAGTCGCTAACGTATGTGGGCCTGAGACGGACCAGCTGCCGGAGTACGTAAAGTACTTTGAGCTGAATGCGGCAGTGGGCGACGTGGTTCCCAACATAGAGAACCATACAATGCGGCGGGGCTCAGTGCTCGTCAACGCTGAGACACGGGGTGAGGCTGTTACAAGGGCAGAGAGTATCATAACCTCAATTGAAGTTGAGGTAGAAGACCGGGCCCCTCTGGTTCAGTAGGTCGGGGCTAAGTAGTGAGTGTATAGCCAGTTATGAAACCGGCCTGTAGGGCAGGTTTATTTAGAGATAAGGAAAGAGCCGATATGGCGGAGAAGATGGAAAAGGCGGAAAAGAAGAGCTGGAAGGCAGCGGCAGAAAAATCCGCGCTCGACATCAATGGGCACATAAAGGCCGAGGCAATTCACAGGCTCATCAACCTCGTTCCTGCCAATCGTGATGAATATCTGGAGAAGATGGAGTTCTGCTACAACTTCGGATACACGGCTACGCCTCCTCAGGTCTTTATAGAGCTGACCTCGGTCTGCAACTTAAGGTGCACGATCTGCCAGTACGGCGATATGAAGCGCGAGATGAAAAAGATGGACCCAACGCTTGCCCGCAAGGCGATAGACGAATGCGCTGAACTCGGAGTGTACTATGTCACGTTTCAGTTCTACGGAGAGCCGCTGACCTGCCCGGATTTTCTTATAGAGAATATCCGCTACGCCAAGGAGCGCGGCATACCTGTAGTAGCGACCGTAACGAACGCGACCCTGATGACCGATGACATAATGCGCGGACTTGTAGAGAGCGGGCTCGACTCGCTCGTCTTCTCATTCGACGGGGCCTCGGCAGAGAAGTACAAGTCAATTCGCAACCGCGAGCACTCCGATGTTGCGGCACGCATAAAGAGCGCTTGCCGGGTGCGTGACTCGATGAACGACATAAAGCAGCCCTTTATCGGCATGACGCTTGTCAGGACCGACGAAGAGGAGGTTGCCATAGATGCCTTCTGCAATGAGTGGAACGACTACGTTGATCATATAGATATACGCTCCATGCTGCTCTTTCACTACAGAACTAAAGAGACGGCCTCGTATGAAGACAGCCTCGACGAGTGGTATATCACCCGCGACACCGATAAGAGAATACCGTGCCGACAGTTGTACCAGAAACTGATAGTCTGTTCTGACGGTCAAGTTACGCCGTGCTGTATAGATATGGACGCAGCTCTTTCGGTTGGAAACTTTAGAGACAAGACGCTGAAAGAACTCTGGCAGGGCGAAGAACTTGCCAATATGAGAAAGCTTGACAGGACGGGACGCTTTAAAGAGATACCGCTCTGCGCAGATTGCAAGGACTTCGATTTCTGCGGCGCAATTTCCGAGGAGACAATCGATGAAAAGGTCAAGTAACCTAATGCCAATCGTAAAGAGAGACAAGAGAGGATGAATTAATAGTGTTCTGTTTTCTGATTCAAGCTAGCTCTGTTTCGTGGAGCGGAGATAAAGACGACTGCATGGCCGATGTGGAAGGCAAGCCGGCGGTCTACTGGACCGTAAAGAGGGTCTATGACAACTTCGCAGGGGCCGAGGTAGCTGTTGTCGCCCCGGAGTTCGATAGAGGTGGCGCGCTCGAAGAACTGAAGCTCGATTTTCCTGCGCTCCAGGTTCTCTATTCGCATGACGACAACCCGCTCTCGCGCATGATAGAGGCGGTAGCTGATATGGACGAAGACTCATACTTTGTCCGCACAAACGGGCTCAATCTCTTCTTTGATGTGGAGGCGGTTAAAGAGATGGCAGCCCTTATGAACGCCGGCGACGTTGACTGCGTAAAGTTCCCGGACGACTACCCGGTGCACTACACGAGCGAGCTTTACCGGGTGGCGTCAATACGGACAATCGCCGGAGAGATAGACAAGATAGCAGCAACCGACTCTGAGCGTGCGTCCTTCTACCGCGTGCATCCGAGGTTTCTTTTTTTCAGACTAGACAGATACAATGCCGTCTACATCGAAGGTAATCTGCCGTACTCCGACGAGTTCATGCGCCGGAGTCGTGAGGTAGGGCAGATGGTGCTCAAGATACAGAGACAGCACCTTATAACAGATAAGTGCATCAGCGCAGGCGACCTGTTGGGCTACCACTACGAGATAGCTTCCAAGTGGATCTCTGACGGCGACAGGGTGCTCGATATCGCTTGCGGCGACGGTTTTGGCACGGAGATTATAGCAGAGCGGGACGTTACTATAACAGGTGCCGACATTGATAAAGAAGCTGTGGAAGAGGCGCGGCTTCGTATACGTCCTAAGCGCGACAATATGAACTTCGATGTTCAGGACGTGCTGGCCCTGACGTATGCAGACTCGACCTTCGATGTTGTTCTCAGCATGGAGACTATAGAGCACATACCGGGCGAGGAGAGGTATTTAGAAGAGATCCGCCGCGTGCTGCGCCCCGGTGGCAGGCTCGTTCTCAGCACGCCGCAGAACTCTTTTGGCGCGGTCCCTTTTGTCGGTATCCACCTGAAGGAGTATAGCCTCGACGAGCTTAAGTCGCTTGTCTCGAAGTACTTTGAGATAGAGCATGTAATAGGTTTTAAGGCCGGCAGGGTCTACTTCGAAGACGACCCCATTGGAACGAACACCTTAATGGTCCTTAGGAAGAGCTAGCCGGGTATTTTTTTGTTTAGTCAGGATGAGTTGAAATGAAGCGCAAAAAAATCGCTATACTCGGCGGTGGACCGGAGCAGATAGTGGCCGTAGAGACGGCGTCAAAGCTCGGTTATGAGACCGTTGTTGTGGACGATAACCCGGAGGCTGTAGCGCAAGAGGTTGCGGACAGCTTTATCTGTACCCGCATTAAGGATGTAGACGGGCTTATAGAGGCCCTGAAGCCGTACGGTATATCGGGTGTGATGACGCACGCGGCAGAGCTTGCCGTGGAGGTAGCGCGCGTGGCCGACGCCTTTGGCTTGCCGGGACTAACGGTAGAGTCCGCCGAACTCGGAACCTACAAGCACCTTCGTATAGGCCGCTTTAAAGAGCACGGCCTCAACATTCCTGCGTACGCGGTACTAAAGGGGGACGACAGCCAAGAGGAGTGGACTCGGGCCGGTGCCTCGCTCCGGTATCCGCTCGTGGCCAAGCCGACCGACGGCAAGGGCGCAACGGGCGTGCTGCTAATAAAGAACGAGGCCGAGATTCTCGATTACTATAACGGCACAAGGGCTCAGCTCGCTTCCACGTACTATCTGCTCGAAGAGTACCTTACGGGGATTCAACTGAGCACAGAGAGCATACTCATAGAGGGGCGACCGCTAAGGCACTCCATGGCGTACCGCCACTATGAGGGTATGGAGCGGTTCCATCCGTACTTTATAGAGGACGGCCACTCCATGCCGGTCGATATAGACGAGAGCCTGCGCGCAAGAGTAGAGGCGGCTATAGAGGCATCGGCTCTGGCGCTGGGGGTTCAGGGCGGGGTAGTAAAGGGCGACATACTTATTGATAAGGACGGCACGGTCTATATTATCGAGATGGCCGTTAGGTCGTCCGGTGGCCGGTTTGCCGATTTTGTGACCGTGGAGCAGTGCGGGGTAGATATACTCCACGCCATGGTGCAGATAGCCATGGGCGAAGAGGTGGATACTGAATGCCTCACCGAACGCTTTAGCAAGGGGGTCTCTCAGAGGTTTATCTTCCTCGAAGAGGGTACGGGAATCGAACAGATGCCCGCGCTCGACGATATTCGTTCGACCGTTGGGGTGCTCGATATGGTCATTTCCGACAGGTTTATGAGTGAATTGAGGCAAGAGCCTGTAACCTCTCATCAGGATCGGATCGGTTATGTAATATGCGGGGCTGATGACAGGGCAGAGGCAGACAGGCTTGCACTAGAAGTATGCAATATTATAAAAACTAGAATGTTGAGTTCAACTGGAGGTGTTTAGATGAGGTCTGCACTTGTAATAGGGGCGGGTTCATATGCCGTTGGCGACAGTTTCGGCCACGGGGTTGTGCTTCCTTCTCTTATAGAGTTGGTTCGCGCTGGTAAGATAGCCGATATCTGCATTGCTGTTAGAAGTCCAAGGAGCCCTGAGTTCTGGAGCCGGGTAGAGGGGCTAAAGGCAGAGATGGGCTCCGACATAGAGATAAGAGAGTTTGTCTTTACAGGACTCGGCGACCTTGAAGGGCTCGATCTGTCCAACACGGCGGCCTTTGTCTGCGTACCCGATACAGCGCATGAGGAGTATCTGGACTTTTTTGTTGATAACGGCGTGCCGACCTGGGTAGTGAAGCCTCTTTGCGGCGCCGGCCCGGCGGCCTCGAAAGTAGCCGGGAAGGCACGCAGAGCCGCTGTTCCTCTATGGGTCGATTACCATAAGCGCTTCGATAGCAGCAACCGGCTGCTTAAAGAACATGTAGACAGTGGAGCACATGGCCGCATGCTCCTCTATTCGGTTCAGTACAGCCAGCCCGCGACCATACCGCTCTCTGACCTGAAGGTGTGGTCGTCGGACGTAAACGTCTTTCAGTATCTTGGGTGCCATTACGTAGATCAGGTACTCTTTCTACACCCGGAGAGCACCCCGGAGCGTGTCTCGGCAACCGGCCTTCCGGGTTCGCTAAAGAGTTCCGGGGGCCCGGAGTACGATATTGTTCATGCTGTAGTTGACTTCAGGCTCGCCAGTGGCGCACTTCTCCGCGCAGACTTTAATATTGCGTGGAACGACCCGGCCGGAGCCACTGCCAAGAGCCACCAGAGGGTTGAGGCTCAGTTCGAGCAGGGCAGGGTAATAGCTGACAACAAGCGGCGTGGCTTTGAGCTTTGGGGTAATGAGAAAATGGATGACATCAATCCGTACTTCTTTCAGCTCTATGCCGATCTCGACGAACCCGGCATAAAACGCGCAACGGGCTATGGTTTCGGCTCCATTGCCAACTTTATAGACAGAATGGATGACGCGGCTTCTTTAGAGAGCCCGCTGCTGCCATGGGCGTGGAACGTTTTGTGGGTAGATGCCGTTATAGATGGAGTGCGCGAGAGTATAGAGGCGGGTGGAGAATGGCGTTCGCTTAAGGCTTCTTTGTAGTTTTTTATAGGCACTCTTTTATGGAAGTATTTTTTCTTTAATGTGAACCTATCATCTGGGGACTGTTATCAAAAGACTTAATCTATATACGTTATTTCATTGCAACCTCGCCTTCTCCATGATACCTGAGGCGCATTATAAGGCTGTAATAGATAGATGTTATTGGCCTCTGTTGAAGTTGGCCGAAGGAGAGGGTACGCGCGAGTCCGTGCCTGTTGCAATCGAAATGAGCGGTACGACGCTAAAAGAGGTCAACAGAATAGACCCCGGCTTTGTTGCTAAATTGGCCGAACTCTGGCAGGGCGGCAGGTGCGAGTTCATAGGCTCTGGCCTCTCGCAGGCCATACTGCCGCTCATTCCCGTTGAGGTCAACAGGTGGAACCTCGCAGCCGGGAACAGGGTCTATGAAGAACTGCTCGGACAGAGGCCCAAGACCGCGCTTGTTAATGAGCAGACCTATTCAAAGGGGCTCGTAGACCTCTACACCGAGGCCGGTTACGAAACGATAATAATGGACTGGAACAACCCCTTTCAGTACAACCGCTACCCGGAAGAGTACCGCTACTTTCCACAAATTGCCGAAGGGTTCGAGTCGTCTATAAACGTGCTCTGGTCGAACTCTATTGCGTTTCAGAAGTTTCAAAGAACAGTGCATAACGAGCTGACCGAGAACGAGTACCTTGAGTACCTCTTTGAGCGCCATTCTTCGGAGAGTGAGCGGGCCTTTGTGCTCTACTGTAACGATGCCGAGGTCTTCGACTACCGTCCGGGCTCTGCTGACGAAGTGGACGGAGAGTATAGCGCAGTAGTGAGGCTGCTCGGCAGAATCGGCGCAGATGAGCGTGTAAGGCTACAGACTCCGGGAGCGATAGTTGAGCACTTCAAGGGAGACGACAGGGCATTTAAAAGAATAGGTATCGAGTCGGTAGAGATGCCGGTAGTTACCAAGAAGCAGGGCAAATATAATCCTGTTCGCTGGGCCGTGGCCGGGCGCGACAGCACGCATATTAATACCGAGTGCCACAAACTGTACGACCGCCTAAGAGAAATTGCAGCCAGAGGGGAGGTCTCCCAGGAAGTGCTGGGGCCGATACAAGAGAGACTTGTAGAGCTTTGGGGGAGCGATTTCAGAACAAACACAATAGATGAAAAGTTCTTGAACTTCCATCAGTTACTAGGGTCGCTTAAGACCGAGTCTGAAGGGTTGCTGGTCGAGAATGCAGGTATGGAACAGAGAGCAGAGTCAGTGCCGCCCTCTATGGGGGACGCAGACGCAAGGGCCGAGATACTCTCTACCGAGAGCCTCTTTAGAGTATCGACAGAGGCGGTAGTTGCCGAATTTTTGCCCGGTAAGGGGCTTGCGATAAAGGGGCTGACCTTTCCGGGAGTCTCGGTAGAGCCGCTTGTCGGAACGCTCGAACATGGCTTTTACGAAGATATGCGCCTTGGTGCCGACTTCTTTAGCGGCCACATAATTCACCTTACGAGAGATGCCGTAAAGGCTACCGACCTTGTTCGTCTGGTGCGCGAACCCGATGTAAAAGAGTGCAGCGATACGGTAAAGGTAGAGGTGAAGCTAGATATTGCCATAGGTACGCTCTGGAAGAGCTATACTATCTACAAGAGCGAGCCGAAGGTCGAGCTTACTTGCAGGCTCAAGGTAAATGCCCTTGCGGCTTCGTCGTTGAGACTCGGTATCTTCACCATGCTGCCCGGCGGCTTCGACTCTTCTACCCTGTGGTACGAGGCAGTAAACGGCGGCAGCTCTACCGAGAGGTTTTACGTTGAAGGGCACGAAGTAATGCACGACACCCCTGCAACTCCCGGGGTTACGGCCTCAGCGTGCCTTGGGGCGACCGACGGTATTGTTAGCATTGGGGACAGAGACAAGAGCGTGACCATCACAACAGACAAGTCCCAGCTCTACTCCGTGCCGATGATCAGCTACAAAGACGTAGACGGGTCGTTCTTCTTCAGGCTGTACCACTCCGTAGGCGAGGTTGACGACACGGCGTGGTGGGTTTGGCGCGGGTACAACGAAATAACGTTTACTGTAACCGCCCGGAAAGAGGCACTTAATGGTAGAGACAGGTGTTAATAGTATGAGCATTTTAGAGAAAAACTGCGTAGCCTTAGAGAAGAACAACGCTGGGCTTGCCGCAAAGTTACGCAGTTACGAGGGCGATGGTATTGAGCTTGAGCGCGCCAAAAACGGTACTTTTACGTTCAGGTACGACAACAGGCTCTTTCACAGCAGTTACGACCCCGAAAGGGAGGCTGCGGCACAGGTAGAGGAGATTATAGGAAGGCAGCCCGACTGGGTGGTGCTCTTCGGGCTCGGCTGCGGCTATCTTCTAGATCTGCTCATAGAGAAGAAGCAGAATAAGGTTATTATTTTCGAACCGTGCATGGAAATACTGGGGTCGGTACTGAATTCGATTGATCTCACGGACTCTCTTTCTCTCGATACGGTCTTTCTAAGCGACGAAATGGAAGGTGTCGCATACTTTATCCGTAATAACGTTGACGGCCTTGAAGACCTTTTGAGCTACCAGACAGGCCCGTACCTTGTTACTTTCCCAAAGGAATTTCTGGACTTCAGCAACAGGGTGCGCAACGCGCATATTGCTGCGCAGGTAGCTATAGTGACTGACGTAGACTCAAGGCTTCCATGGATAGACAACTACATGGCCAATTGTGACGCTTTTGTGGACAACCCTGCCGTCGACGCTCTCAGGGACCGGTTTAAGGACATGCCTGCAATTATCGTAGGCGCCGGGCCGTCGCTAGGCAAGAACGCGCATCTGCTAAAAGAGTACAGAGACAAGGTGGTGATTATAGCCGCTATTACCGCCTACAAGCCTTTGCTTGAGTTCGGGGTAGTGCCGCACTTTCTTATAGCTGCCGAGAGAATAGATATGCCGGAGTACTTTACGGATACCGAGACCGACAAAGAGGTGAGGCTTATCCTCGCCGAGGTTTCACACCCGAACCTTTTTGCCAGGAATGCCAGAAGCAAGTTCGTCTTCTTCAATGCATTCATTAGCCTGAGTACCGAGCAGTTATCAATCTGGGGCAGCGACTACTTCGCTTCCATCGGCGGCTCCGTCACCACGGCGGGGCTCGACATGGGGCTTATGTTCGGCTGCGACCCCATAGTCTTTATTGGTCAGGACCTCTGTTATATAGACGGCAAGACGCACGTTAAGGGCGGAGTCTATCAAGACCAGTTTCTAACGATAGATGAAGAGAATAGTACGGTAAATATAGAGCAGGACTATATTACTCACGATGAAAACGTCAACAATGAGGTTGCGCTTCTGTGGTTAAAAGGGCTCGACGGCTCTGCTGTGCCGTCCAAGTTCGACTGGGTTACGTTTCACCAGTGGTTCGAGACCTATATGGTCTTTATGGTAAAAGAGGGAATGGAGCAGAAGGTCATCAATGCCACCGAAGGTGGGGCTTATATCGAGGGGATGGAGCATACTACGCTTGCCGACGCACTCGATCGCTATGCCACCAAAGATATCGAGCTTGACTCTATAATCGATTCTGCCGTAAAAGAACGCAAGACAGCGAATCTTCCTGCTTTGATTAAATCCCTTGTGCAGATGCGCGATGGTCTGCTATACATTAAGAAGCAAGCTGGCCAGCTACAGAAAGAGGTCGGGAAGATGAAGTCGGCGTATAAGAGGTCGGGGCTGACTCCGGCGCTTATCAAGAATACTAATAAAATTATGGCCAGGGAGAAGGCGCTCTTTGACCGTACCGCCAAGGCCCCGTTTCTGTGGGAGGCGCTCTCGGCCTATACGCTGGAGTTGAAGGAGCACCTGCGCGATGACAGACCTGAGTCTCACAAAGAGCAGTTTGAGACCGAGGTAAAGGTTATCGAAAAGACCTATAGTGAGATTGAGGAGATGACCGTTAGGCTGTTGCCGCTCTTTGAGACCGCAATAGACAGGATGGAGCGCAGGCAGGCTTCGGGTGCGACAGAGCAAGAGCAATAAGGATTTAAGTAACCGGTACGACTTTTATGCGGGAAGCAGGTGTTGAACAATGACCGATATCTATCTGGATAATTCAAAGATCGATTTTGAGGATACGGAGCGCGACGCTACCGTCGGCGAACTCCTGACAGAGATAGACTCCGAGCTTAAGGCCGGCAGGCGTTTTGTGACCAAGTTGCTGATAGACGGCGAGGAGCAGACGGATTTTCGCTCCGACTCTGTGACGAGCCAGTTGATACTCGGCTGTAAAGAGCTTAAGCTCTTTTCGGACACCGTTGAGGCTATTGCGCTCAACGGGGTAGATGTTATCGAAAGGTACCTGAATGTGGTGCTTGAAAATATAGACCAGAGCGTAAAGGCGTTCAGGGCAGGGGGCGCGGAGGTAGGCGCCTCTTCCGTTATAGTGATAGACGGAATGACTGAAATTGCCAAGACGATGCACGAGCTGACCAAGGGGGGGCAGAACTACGACATTACGGTCTTTAGAGCCGACCCCACTCCCTATTATGAGCGTATTCTCGAGAGCCTTGAGGCTTTAAACAAGGCCAAAGACTCAATGGACAGCATACTTATGGCTGATACCCTTGAGTATGAACTGAGGGAGCTTGTAGTGGAGATGCTTGGCGCGCTCTTTACGGAAAAAGGATCCTGAAAATTCATTTAAGTTGTAACAATTTTATACCGATAATACAGAGTGAGGAACAGAGCGATAGTTCTGTATCTTTGAAGAGAATTGGATGATCGGCAAGGACGCCGAGTGACCAGACTAAGGAGGGTAGACAAAATGAAATAAAGAGGTAGAGCTATGGCATTAGTAATCAATACTAATATCGCATCTCTCATTGCTCAGGCAAATATAGCCCAGACAAATTCGTTGCTCAAGCTCAGCGTAGCAAGGCTGACCTCCGGCAACCGCATCAACTCCTCCTCAGACGACTCTGCGGGTCTCGCCCGCGCCGACAAGCTAAGATCCCAATCAAGAATGATACAGGCCTCAATGCGCAACGCCAATGACGGCATAAGCGCCCTTGAAGTTGCCGATAAGGCTGCCGAGCAGATTACCAATATCCTTACGCGTATGGGAGAGTTGGCCGCAAGCGCAGCGCAGGGTACGCTCGACGACAGTACCAGAAGCTACTACTCCAACGAGTACGATCAACTGAAGGACGAAGTAGAGCGCATAGCCCAGACCACTGAGTTCGGTGGCAATAAGCTGCTCGAAGGCACCGTTACCT
>JADFVP010000213.1 GCA_015222595.1 Pseudomonadota bacterium | reverse complement strand
CGCTTAAGAGTTTATCGATGTTAGCTTCGTCCGTAGCGTTCTTGTCTGCGTCGTGCGCAGATCCAAGCGCAGCGTATCTGGCGGAATGAACTCCGGGTGCGCCGTTCAGAAAATCGACCTCAAGACCCGAATCGTCAGAGAGAGCGGCGTACCCTGTGGCCGCTGTTACGGCACGCGCCTTTATGAGCGCATTCTCGGCGAACGTGGCGCCCGTTTCGGGCGGCATTTCAAAACCGGGAAAGTCGTCAAGAGACAGGACTTCTATTTTAGGAGAGTCCTGCTCGTAAGAACCGAGCGCGTTCATAATCTCGCGTAACTTGCCCTTATTTCCAGTACCGACGACTATCTTCATGTCCTGTTCCTTCCCGAGAGTAAAATAGCCGCATAAAAAAAAGGGTCCGGACCCAAAAGAGCCCGAACCCGTAATTTCAAAACCGGATGGCGCGTTCCGGGTTCTGCTCAACGCTACTCTGCGAGCACGCGTTTCTGTAGCTCCGTCAACTCTTTTATGCCGTGCGTGCCAAGCGCGATAATAGAGTCGAGCTGCTCTTTGGAGAACGGGTCGGACTCTGCCGTGCCCTGCACCTCTACGAACTTGCCCGAACCGGTCATGATTATATTCATATCTACCTCAGCGGCGCTGTCCTCTTTGTAGTCGAGGTCCAAGACCGCTGTGCCGTCTACCACCCCTACAGAGACGCCTGCAATGGAGTCGAGCACCGGGATCTTGTCGAGCAGACCCTTCTCCTTCAGAGCCGCCAGCGTATCCATAACAGCGATATAGGCGCCGGTTACAGAGGCCGTTCTGGTGCCTCCGTCGGCCTGAATAACGTCGCAGTCTATGGTGATGGTGCGCTCGCCTAATGCATCGAGGTCGAAGACCGCCCTGAGGGACCGCCCGATAAGACGCTGAATCTCCTGCGTGCGCCCCTTTACCTTGCCTGCGGTGGACTCTCTTCTTATCCTCTGCGGGCTAGATCTTGGCAGCATCGAGTACTCGGCGGTTATCCACCCCCGCCCCTGCCCCCGCATAAAGCCCGGCACGCTCTCCTCTGCCGTAGCAGTGCAGATAACGTGCGTGGAGCCGAACTTCACTAGCACCGAACCTTCGGCAAACTCCAGGTACTTTCTAGTTATCTCAACGGGCCTCAGCTCATCAATCGCTCTTCCGTCCGCCCTTATTACGTTTGTACTCACTATATCCTTACCTTTCTGCTCTTTCGTCGCTCTTAATCCGTGCAGCTCTTCTGTTCACCTCTACGGCGAACTCCGTTATGCCGTGTGCAATAGAGTCAGCTATCCTTTTATGAACCTTAACACCCTTTAGCCACCTCTCCTCGCGCCTGTTGGAGATAAAGCCGACCTCAACGAGCACCGCCGGCATCGAGGCCCCTTCGAGCACGGTGAACGGGGCCTGCTTCACACCCCTGTCGGGCCTGCCCGTGCCCTTGACCATGCTTACCTGTATCGCCTCGGCCAACGCGGAACTTTCGTGGTGGGTGACGCTCTGGGCAAGGTCGTGAAGTATGTTCTTTAAATCGTTGGTGGCGACCTCCGAGTTAACCTCGTCGTCGGATTTGCCGGACTTCTGTTGCACCACCCTGTTCTCTGCCTCGGCCAGCTCCATCGCCTCGGCGTCGGTCGGCAAGTAACTGAGAAAGAAGGTCTCCACGCCCGACGCCTTTTTGTTTCGCGCGGCATTTACGTGTATGGAGATAAAGATATCGGCGTGCGCCGAGTTGGCTAACCCTATGCGCTCTTCGAGCGGAATAAAGGTGTCGTTCTCGCGCGTAAGGAGCACCTTCACCTCCGGCAGCCTCTCTCTCAGCACGTCTCTAAGGCCCATGGCAACGCCAAGGACTACGTCCTTCTCTGTCAGCCCGCCACGCCCGAGCGCACCGGAGTCAACGCCGCCGTGGCCGGGGTCTATGACTATAACGTCAACTGGGTTGGAGGCCTCGGAAGAAGGCTCTACGAAGAAGGCTTGAGAGGCCGGAGCAAAGAGCAGAAGGGCGAAAACCGCGACTGCGTACAGCGTACTTTTTAGATATCGTCTATTCATAATATAATGTCAGTATTGTAAAGCTAACGGGCGAAGATGTCAATACTCCGGAGCAATGACGGACGAAAGAGACCGGTTTACAGACCTGCGCTGCTTTTGCCCGATACTGTTTCACAAAGGAATCAAAAGAGGGTAGACTGTACTATATCGACTATTAAGACCTACATCCATAAATGACAGGCGGATAGTGGCGAAGAGAAACGATAAAAAGAAGAGTGCAGTACGCAAAGGCTGGGGCTCGGTCTCCATTACGGCGGTGCTGTCGTGGTGCATGAAGCTCGCCATGCTGGGGCTCATTCCCGTAGAGATCTACCGGGGAGAGTACCTCTTCGCCTTCGCCATAGTGCTTGCTCTAGGGGGCTCTCTCATCCCCAGCATAGTCCAGCGCAGCTACCGCATAACCCTGCCCTTTGAACTCGATCTGCTCATAACGCTCATGATCTTTCTCCACGCCTTCATGGGCGAGGGGCTCGGCTTCTACTCCCGGTACTGGCTCTTCGACAACGTACTCCACCTCTTCGGCTCCGGCGTCTCTGCGCTCTTAGCCTTTATCATCACCTTCTCGCTGCACTACACGGGCAAGCTGCGGCTCACCTATCCGATGATAGCCCTCTTTACGGTCACCTTCTCTATGGCTATTGGCGGCATGTGGGAGATACTCGAATACTCCGTGGACATGCTCTTCAATAAAACAACCCAGCACGGACTGACCGACACGATGAGCGACCTTATCTACGACCTCCTCGGCGGCATAATCTCCGCCACCTTCGGCATGCTCTACGTCAGGTACTCGAAACCGGAGACCAAAAGACGTATGGCGCGCCCCATAGGCGAGGTCTTCGGAGTTGCCGACAGGGTGGAGCATCTGCGCCGAAGAATTACCGACCACGAACCGCACCATAAAGAGCAGTAACAGGGGCGACCCACTAAAGAGTCGGACGAAGAAGAACAGAAAGAAGACGAAACGAATGGCTGAGCAGAGCGCAAGAACGATAAAGCAGATAGATGAGAGAGCGCCCGAGGGCTTCGACCTATCCCCGTTTGACTTATCACTAAAGGAAGACGGCCTCTACCCCTACAGGGCTACTACTCTCGACACCCTTCAGGTCAACCTCGGCGACCTCTGCAACCAGGCTTGCGCCCACTGCCACGTTGAGGCCGGGCCAGGTAAGCAACAAGAGCATCAGATGACGCGCTCTACAATGACACTCTGCCTGAAGGCGATTAAAGAGAACGGCATAGGCACGGTAGACATAACCGGCGGCGCCCCTGAGATGAACCCTGAGTACCGGTGGTTCGTCCGTAGCCTGCGCGCGCTAGCCGGGCCCGACGAACTGCGGATAATAACGCGCACCAACCTTACTATCTTGCAGGAGGCTACCTACGCCGATCTGCCGCGCTTGCTCGCCGACAACGGCATAGAAGTGGTTGGCTCCCTGCCGTGCTACACGGAGGAGACCACGGACTCTCAACGCGGGCGCGGAGCCTACAACGGTAGCATCACGGGGTTGAAGGAGTTGAACTGTGTCGGCTACGGAGTGGACCCGGCCCTTTCTCTCTCGATAGTCTACAACCCTTCGGGCGCATTCCTGCCGCCTGAGCAAAAAGCGCTCGAGGCCGACTACCGGCGCGAGCTTCGCACTCGTCATAATGTCGAGTTCACGCACCTTCTAACGATCACCAACATGCCCGTTGGCCGTTTTCTCAAAGCCCTCGGCCCGGACGGCACTACAGAGTACATACGTACTCTAAAAGCGGCGTACAATCCTAAGGCCGCAAAGAACGCCATGTGCCGCACGCTGCTAAGCGTCGGGCCTGACGGCACTCTATACGACTGCGACTTTAACGGTATGCTTGGGCTAGGAGTCTCTGGCGGTGGCTCTAATGAAGCCCCTGCCAATATTAAAGACTTTGATATGGAGAGCCTGAAGACGAGAAGAATAGTCACCGGAGCCCACTGCTACGGCTGCACCGCCGGGCACGGCTCTAGTTGCGCGGGAGTCACGGCCTGAGTTACGGCCTGAAGAAAACAGCAAGAGAACTCTTTAAAAGTTAAGCAAATAGAAAAACCCCCCTTGCAGTTACTGCAAGAGGGGTTTTCTATAATCTGTATAGCAAAGTACGCCGAAGCAACAGACTAGAAAACGAGCTTCACCTTCATGTTGTTCAGATAGTGGAGCGAGTTGCGGTCGGTCTTGTCGTACTCAAGCGCCTTGTTGAAGTACTGCACAGCCATTCTCGCGTTCCTGTCGGACAGATACGCCCGGCCTATGAGGTTGTAGTGCGTGGCCGTGAACTTGGCGTTGAGCCACTGAACTATCGGGTCGACGTCCGTCCGCTCCGGAGAGAAGCTCAGGTGGCGCGTCACCGGTTCTCTGTACCTGAGCAGCTTCTCGATATTTAACGGCACGGTGTTGACGTTCATCGATCTCGGTCCCGTGAACTCGACCACCGGCATGTCGTCGCTTATCGGATCAAAACCTTTGGCGTACTCCCTTGCGCCCTCCTCGTTCATCATAAAGGTGCTTAAGAACTCGTACGGGTTCTCCATATCGGTATCTTGAAGGAGTCTCTGGACATTCGGCAGCGCGAGTCTCGCGGTCATCTGCTCAAAGTCTATCACCAGCTTCTCTTCGGAACCTATTAAGAAGATGTCCGCATTCGCTATCCAGATAGTGGTGTGCGGAAAGACAGACTGAAAAGTAGCGGTCAGCATCTGCACGTCTTCGACCGAGAGGTTGTAGAGCGGTATCCACTGAGAGATTATGCCGCCGGGCTTCAGGTGAGACTTGGCTAGCTCGTAGTACTCGGTGGTGTAGAGGTTGATTACTCCTGCGAGCGACGGATGCATCGGCTCTTCGGTTATTACGTCGAACTTCTG
>JADFVP010000212.1 GCA_015222595.1 Pseudomonadota bacterium | reverse complement strand
TTTTCCATTTCAGAAATAATGGGTGATGGGAGCAGCCCTCTACTGAATCATGTCGAGCAGTTTCCCCATCTTGAAGCCAGCTCGTCTTAGAAGTTGCGGGGCATGGGTCAGAAGCCAGAGCCGGTACTCGGGCCTGTTGTGCGCGGCGCAACTCTTCAGGTGCTCTCTGGCCCGCTTGCTGTTCTTGGTTTTCGTCATAAGCATTATTGCCAGCGATCTGTTGAGCCCGGAGAGCTTCTTATCGACCACGGCCTTGTTCCGCGAGTAGTACTGAACGTCGTTAAGGCCGTGCTTTTCGGCTATTTCTATTAAGTTGTTGTGCTTCTGAATCAGTATCTCAGTGCCGTTCGGCTTCTTTCTGGCCGAAGAGATCTGGTTTGCATGGTAGCGCAGCTTGTAGGTCGGCACGTCGATAAAGGCCACCCGGTAGGACTTCGTAATTCTCAGTACGAACTCGTAATCTTCAAAGAGCGAGTACGGCTCGTGCTGAAGCCCGACATGCTCCAGCGAGCTTTTTCTGAACATGACGGTATTGGTGGAGAGTATAAGATCGTCGTAGTAACGGTCGAAGACGTCCCCAACGTAGACCTTTCTGTCGTTCCAGCCTTTGGTCCAGTCCTTGGGTATACTCGTGCAACTCAGCCCGGCTTTGGTTATCGACATGCTACTGGAGTAGATATTGTCGTACGTAGAGTCGATGTCGGCGTACGCCTCTTTGTGGTAGTTTTTGAGATGAAATTCGTCGAGGATCTTTGTGTCGTTGACGGCTGAGAGGTCTGAACAGACGAGGGCAACGTCGGGGTTGTTCTCCAAAACCCCGACCTGTAGCTCTGTCTTGAACGGATAGTAGAGGTCGTCGGAGTCGAGAAAGGCGATGTACTCTCCAGTAGCCGCCTTCATGCCGATGTTGCGCGCGCGGGCCGGGCCGCCGTTCTCTGTATAGATGTACTTTATCCGGTCTTTGTATTGGTTCAGGTATGGCTTGAGTCTTTCGCGCGTATCGTCGGTAGAGCCGTCGTCGATGATAACGATTTCTATATTTTTGTACGTCTGGGCCAGTACGCTCTCTATCGCTTCTATTACGTAGCTCGACCTGTTGTAGGTCGGTATGATGACGCTTACCGTCGGACGTGTGTGGGGCTTTGGGATTGGCATTTTTTTTGAGCCCTTTCCGGCATCCGCGCACAAAAATACGCAATTGCTGTGCAGACAGCAGAGTTGAGATAGCAGAGTTTGAGAGTGTTTCCCGCTTTGAACGTGGAAGGCGAGGGGCGAAAGGAGACAAAAAAAGCCTCAAAAGGGTTACTGGTTCTCCCTATTCGAGGCTGTTGTCGCGCTGTGCTACTGTGAAACTCTCTAAGTTGTTATCTGTTGCTGGACTTTCTTAAACTGTTTGTCTAAGTAGCTATATTCTATACATATTTGTAACATACTGAGGCCTCTTTTGCAAGGGTAGACTTTGCGGGTATGGAGTCGGTTGGGGGAAATACAAAACCCCCCGCCGGGTTTATTAGAACTGGCGGCAGGGGGTCTGATTTACTTTTTAGAGAAGCAAGGCTTCTACGCTCGTCCAATCTGTGTCGTCGTCGGCTCCTTTACGTCTGTCTCTTTGCCTGCGGGGCCGCTCGGAGTGGTTTTGTCGCCGCTTTTTCCAAATATCGGCTCGACCTTGATCTTCACTATCCGGTTGGCCTCTATATCTACCACAGTGTACCGCTTGTCTTTGTAGCTGACAAACTCCCCGCCGCGCGGAATGCGCTGTAGCTTTGCGAGCATAAAGCCTGCGAGCGTGTGGTACTCTTCGGCCTCCTCCTCGCCTATCAGTATGCCGAAGTCTTCAAGGTCGCGAATAGAGGCGGAGGCGTCTACCACCATCGTGCCGTCGGCCAGCTTCTCTACTAAATCGTCTCTGCCTGCGTCGTACTCGTCCTCTATCTCGCCGACTATCTCTTCTAGAATATCCTCGATAGTCACAACTCCGTCTATATCTCCGTGCTCGTCCACTACAATAGCCATGTGTACCTTGCGTTTCTGGAGTTCTCTTAGAAGGCGCGAGATCATGATGGAGTTCGGTATGAAGTACGGTTTTCTTATTAGATCCGCCAGCACTATCTCTTCGCCCGACTCAAGCGCACGGAAGATGTCCTTGTTGAAGAGCACGCCGACCACGGTCTCCGGGGTATCTCGGTAGACAGGGTAGCGCGAGAAGCCGGTCTCCGTTATGTGGCGGAGCGCCTCTTTGCCCGGAGTAGCTATGTCTATGACCGAAACATCCGGCTTTGCGACCATAACCTCTTTTACGGTCGTATCCGAGAACTCGAAGATACCGTGCAGGAGTTCCGCCTCTGTCTCCTCGAAGACCCCGGTCTCTTCACCCTCTTTTATGTAGTACTTAAGCTCCTCTTCAGAGACGAAGTTCCGTTTCTCGGCATCTTTAATGCCAAAGAGCTTCAGTACAGCTCTTGTAGAGGCGGTAAGGAGTTTTATCGCCAGGAACGAAACGCGAGAGAGCAGGGCGAGGGGGCGGGCCGAAAAGCAGGCGAGCCGCTCGGCGTGCCGGAGCGCGATGGACTTTGGCGCCAGCTCACCTATAACCAGAGAGACGTAGGCGATAACGACCACCACTGTGCCGATGGAAAGGAGTTCGGCCAGCGATTGAACGGGCGCAAAAGGTATTGAGCTGAAGATCGGGTTCAGGTGCTGTGCAGCGGCCACTCCTCCTATTACAGAGGCTAGGGTGGAGACTACGGTTACTCCAACTTGAACTGTGGCCAGAAAGTGTTCGGGCTTCTCTTTCATGTCGGCAACGAGCTGTGCAGAGCGGTTTCCCGTGCCTGCAAGTCTGTCTATCTCGCTTCGCTTGGCTGAGATTATTGCAATCTCGGCGCTCGAAAAGAAGCCGTTGAGGATTATCAGAAAAAGGATTACAAGAGCCTCGAATAACAGGCTATCCAAAATAGTGGAACCTCCGTGCTAATGTTTTACTTCTTGTTTGGCTCTTTTTTGTCTTCAGTCTGTCTCTAAAGAACCGTATATCTATCGAGCAGAGTTGCTTAATGGACTCTACTTATAAGCAGTATAGCATAAAACCGGCTGGATTAACAACCGGTTTCAGGCTAAGTTGCTGTTCTGTATGTGAAAAGACGGTTCTTTAGCTCCGTTTTATCTTAAAGGCGCTACGCCCCATGAAGCGGGCCGAACTGCCAAGCTCCTCTTCTATGCGGAGCAGTTGGTTGTACTTTGCGGTTCTGTCGGTTCTCGACGCCGATCCGGTCTTTATCTGCCCGGAGTTCGTGGCGACCGTGATGTCCGCTATGGTAGTGTCTTCGGTCTCTCCGCTTCTGTGCGAGATGACAGAGGTGTAGCCTGCGCGGTGGGCGGTTTCTACTGCTGAAAGAGTCTCGGTAAGGGTTCCTATCTGGTTTACCTTTACGAGTATCGAGTT
>JADFVP010000211.1 GCA_015222595.1 Pseudomonadota bacterium | reverse complement strand
TCTGTGGTTCAATGCGATAGTGCCTGTTTTTATCAACAAATCGCTTAACCCATGAAAAATCATTATTATAGAATATCAAGTCTTCTGCACAACGAACAATTAAACGATTAAGTTTCACAATCTTCTTGTGGTTAATTTTGCAATTACGGTAAGAAAATCTTGAAAAAGATAGATCTAGTTGCTTTCGGTCTAATGAACTATCAGGCTTAATTCTAATTGCTAGATCAGGTGCTAAGGGAATAACTTTATTATAAACTCTAGGATCGGAAGTTTTTTCGAGAGCAACAGGAAAGTCACTTGAGAAGAACATACTTGTTTCTGAGTTATTATGAAGAATTTCCCATCTGCAGTTTCCTAAGTTGGCTACCACCCTGAGAATCTGCTTTATGCCTATTGCTTGAGTGTACTTAGGATCGACTTGAACCTTTATTATGTCACCTTGTATTAGCTGTGTAAGACTTTTATTATCTAATATAGGAGGAGAAGGAGGTAACAGTCCTTGCTTGTCCATTACCGCTACTGCAGCTTCAATTGTTTTTTCTATTGGTGAAGTTTGAATACGCATTGCTGTCGGTGAGCAAGTAGTCACATATGCTACGAAGCCAGCAATCGTATAAATACAGTCTGTGTCTATCTTGTTTGTTCTAAGTTTTTCAAGTGCAGAGTTATAATTCGGCTCAATATCTTTTAAAAAAACTTCAATCTCTCTACTATTAAGAACAAAAGCATTAGTACTACCATCCATGATCCTACAGACTGCACCAGATGGTGTGCGGAATTCACTTAGGTCTAACTTGCGAATCGCATACATATATTTATTGCAATCTGGAGAGTAAAAGTTCCTGAGATGCACTTGTGATATATAATGGTCCTTAGGCATCAGTTATTCTTATTAGTGGTTATATAATTACAGTTCATAGCTTGGGTCACGTTTCACCAACCCAACGTCTTTCATCCTAATCCAACCTACACGACTTCATTCGACTGAGTTCACCAGAACTCACAAATGAGCCACGATTATAGCACAGCTCCGCACTGTATCAAGGCCTCAGAGTATCGCAGTACAGGGCAGACAAAAAGAGGGTGGAGACATAAAGTCTCCACCCTCTTCAAAACTGCATCTCTATAACCTTAGCGGCAGCGTGTCTTCTTTGCCGTAGTCTTCTTTTTAGCGGTAGTTGTTTTCTTGGTACTCTTCTTTGCGGTAGTACTCTTCTTCTTTGTGGTTGGCACGTCGTAACCTCCTGGTTTGGGTTGATGTTGCTAACTAAAGAATAGAAACAGATTAACAAAGAAACCGTGCCCTTGTACGCGAGTCATATTACTAATAAGGGCTGAATTAAGAGCACAGTCTGTACGCTCTACCGGCTGCTTCCGCTACTGCTGAAGACAGCTTTTTCTCACTGAATGCTTAAACTAATATATCGCCGCTGGGGCGAAAAACTTTAATTTTTCAGTCCATTTCAGCCCGGTTTCAGACCTGCAAGGCCCTGCTTCAGCCAGTGTAAAGAGAGCTTGAGCTTGAAAAAACCGGCACAACTATGTTACCGTCCTCCTTTACTTCCACCGAACATCAGAACCAAACGAGAACCGAACGGCAGCTAGTGAACTAATGGTTAGAGGATAACGATATGTCGATAACGGAAAAAGATGTAGAGTACGTTGCAGGGCTCGCGCGATTGAACTTAAAAGAGGGCGAAGTCAACACCTACACCGCCCAGCTCCAACGCATACTGAGCTATGTAGAAAAACTCTCGGAGCTCGACACTGAAGGTGTTGAGCCTACCGCCTACTCAGAGTCCACCTCAACGCCGATGCGCGAAGATGTCGTACACGACTCGCTCGCAAGAGACGAAGCCCTTAAAAACGCCCCCTCAATTGAACGCGGCTGCTTCAAGGTTCCGAAAATAATCGAATAACCGCCCTTCTTCATCGTATCGTCTACTAAAGGTCGGCTAACTTAACAAAGAGGCAACACTTGAGTATTACAGACGAAACAATTCACGGGCTGGCAGCACGGCTGGCCAACAAAGAGATCACCTCGGTAGAGGCGACGACCGCATTCTTAGAGCGCATAAAAGCGGTTGACCCGAAGATTAACGCCTATATAACCGTAGCCGACGAGTACGCGCTCGGCGCTGCCGCTGAAGCCGACAAGCGCATACAGAGCGGCACGGATGTAACGCCCCTTACGGGCGTTCCAATCTCGGTTAAAGATATCTTCTGCACACGCGGAGTGCGCACCACCTGCGGCTCCAAGATGCTAGAAGACTTTATCCCGCCGTACGACTCTACGATGATAACGAAATTGAAGGCAGCTGGCGCGGTCATACTCGGCAAGAACAACATGGACGAGTTCGCAATGGGTTCATCTACCGAGAACTCTGCCTACTCCCCGACGCTGAACCCGTGGTCAACCGCCCACGTTCCCGGCGGAAGCTCCGGTGGTTCTGCGGCCGCAGTTGCAGCGGACGAATGCACAGCCTCTATAGGCACCGACACCGGAGGCTCTATACGCCAGCCGGCCTCGTGCTGCGGAGTAGTCGGTCTCAAACCGACCTACGGCAGGGTCTCTCGCTTCGGCATGATTGCCTTTGCCTCGTCGCTAGATCAAGCCGGGCCGCTAACAAAAGACGTCGAAGACGCAGCCATTCTTCTAAACACAATGGCTGGCCACGACCCGGCGGACTCTACCTCAATAGACGCGCCCGTGCCAGACTACACGGCTAAGTTGAAAGACGGCGTAAAGGGCCTCAAAATCGGTATACCGAAGGAGTACTTCATAGAGGGTATCGACCCCGAAGTTGACGCCTCTGTAAAAGCTGCAATAGAAGTGTTAAAAGACGCCGGGGCCGAAATCGTTGACGTAACCCTGCCGCATACGGCGTACGCGGTAAGCGTCTACTATTTAGTCGCAACTGCCGAGGCGTCTAGCAACTTGGCCCGCTACGACGGCGTAAAGTACGGCTTGCGCATCGACCCGACCGGCAACCTTACAGACATGTACTGCGCCACGCGCGAGGCGGGCTTTGGCGCAGAGGTAAAGCGGCGCATCATGCTCGGCACCTACTCGCTCTCTGCCGGGTACTACGACGCGTACTACAAGAAGGCCTCTCAGGTCCGCACGCTTATCTCCAACGACTTCGACGCAGCATTCAAAGAGTGCGACGTTATTCTAACGCCTACGGCCCCCTCCCCGGCCTTTAAGTTCGGAGAGAAGACCGCAGACCCGTTAAGCATGTACCTCTCGGACATCTTTACCATCTCTTGCAACTTAGCTGGCATTCCCGGCATCTCGCTCCCGTGCGGGCTCTCCAAAGAGGGTCTGCCTATCGGGCTACAGATTCTAGGCCGCTCGCTCGACGAAGAGACCGTGCTGCGCGCCGCTTACACATTCGAAACTGCCACCGAGTGGCACAAAGCGAAACCAAATTTATAAACGGAGTACTATCCTATAATGAGTTACGAAACAGTCATCGGGCTAGAGGTTCACGTACAGCTTGCCACAAACACAAAGCTCTTCTGCGGCTGCTCCACAAAGTTCGGGGCTGAGCCAAATACGCAGGTCTGCCCGGTCTGCCTCGGAATGCCGGGCGTGCTTCCGGTGCTGAATAAAAAGGCCGTTGAGTTTGCGCTCCGCACTGCCACCGCGCTCGACTGCACAATCAATAAGCGTTCGGTCTTCTCTCGCAAAAACTACTTCTACCCGGACCTTCCGAAGGGGTATCAGATATCGCAGTTCACAGAGCCTGTTGCAGAGCACGGTCACCTGGACATAGAGACATCAGAGGGCACAAAGAGAATCGGCATTACGCGCATCCACATGGAAGAGGACGCCGGAAAGCTCCTGCACGGAGAAGGCGCTGAAGAAGAGTCTTACTCTTTTGCCGACCTCAACCGCGCCTGCGTGCCTTTAATAGAGATTGTAAGCGAGCCGGACATCCGCTCTGCCGAAGAGGCAGTTGCGTACATGAAGGCTATGCGTGACATTGTGGTCTACACAGGTGTCTGCGACGGCAACATGGAGCACGGCAACTTCCGCTGCGACGCCAACGTCTCGATAAGACCAGTTGGACGAGAGAAGTTCGGCACGCGCGCGGAGTTAAAGAACATAAACTCCTTCAAGTTCGTAAAGGACGCAATAGAGTACGAAGAGCAACGCCAGGCCGATCTCTTGGACGAAGGCGGCACGGTCGTTCAGG
>JADFVP010000210.1 GCA_015222595.1 Pseudomonadota bacterium | reverse complement strand
GTCTGAAGACGATTCCGAAGGGCTCTCTGAAGGAAACTCACTTGGACTCTCCGAAGGTGACTCAGACGGGCTCGGGCTTGCGCTAGGACTCTCCGAGGGACTTTCGCTTGGACTCTCCGAAGGTGACTCAGACGGACTCGGGCTTGCGCTCGGACTCTCACTTAGAAATTCGCTCGGTGATTCCGAAGGAGACTCGGACGAAGAAGCTGAAGGGCTCGGGCTTGCCGGTGGACTTTCCGATGGCGACTCGCTCGGACTCTCCGAGGGAGTCGGCAAAGCAGTCGGCGATTCAGACGGTGATTCCGAAGGCGAGGTCGAATGGTGCGCTCCGTCGGTGGGCGCAACACCATGCACGTCAACGCCACCGGTATCCCCGCCATAGACCATCACAAAAACCAGATAGATAACCGTAACGGCAAAGACCACGTAGAAGGCCGGCCTGTATCCAGGCACAGCGTCGTGGCTTAGCTCCATCACCTCTTCGTCGTGCTCCTTCATCACCCGCCCCCCGTTACGCTCGCCACAACTATACGGGCGAGGTCGAGAAAGATAGTAGGCGCAAAGAAGAGCATCAGTGCCCCGATGCTCGTCAAGACCAACGGCACTACCATAAAGGCCGGAGCCTCGTGCACGCCCGTTACTATACCCCCGGAAGCGTCGGCCTGCTTCGGCTTCTTGAAGAAGGCCGCATAGATTATGGGCAGAAAGTACGCAGCGTTAAGTACGGTCGAGACGGCGAGCATTATTATAATCGGTATGTGCTTAGCCTCTATCGCGCCTGCGAACATGTACCACTTGCTTATAAAGCCGCCGAGCGGAGGCACTCCTATCATTGAGAGCGCGCCGAGCGTGAAGGCTATCATGGTAAAGGGCATCGTGTACCCTATGCCGTCGAGTTCGCTGACCTTTGTTTTGTGGTGCGCCACGTAGATTGCGCCAGCGGCGAAGAAGAGCGTTATCTTGCCAAAGGCGTGTATGACTATGTGGAGCGTTGAGCCGGTTATGCCGCTAGGAGACAGAAGCGCAACCGCAAAGACTATGTACGACAACTGGCTGATGGTCGAGTACGCGAGCCGCTTCTTTAAGTTGTCCTGTTTAACAGCAACTATAGAGGCCGTTATAATAGTGAAGCTCGCAAAGTACATAAGCACAGTGCCGAGCCCCAGCTCTTTTAGAAGATCGACACCGAAGATAAAGAGCACTACCTTTACGACGGTAAAGACCCCGGCCTTGACGACCGCAACGGCATGCAGGAGCGCACTCGCAGGAGTAGGCGCGACCATCGCCGCCGGCAGCCAAGAGTGGAACGGCATCATCGCTGCCTTGGTAATACCGAAGATAAAGAGGAAGAAGATTATCGTCAGTATTGTCTTGGAGCCCGTACCGGCCAAAATTCCGCCCGGCACAAAGTCGAGCGTGCCTGCAAGATGGTAAGTCAGGAAGATCGCAAAGAGCTGAAAGGCCAAGGACGTTCCGAGCAGATAGACGATGTAACGGCGCGCGCCGCTCAAAGCCTCCTTCGTCTCTTTATGCGCCACGAGCGGGAAGGTGCAGAAGGTTATTACCTCGTAGAAGATAAAGAGTGTAAACATGTTGGCCGCAAAGGCGACCCCAATGGCCGCGCTGAGCGCACCTGCAAAGGCCATAAAGAAACGGGTCTGCTTCTTTTCGTTCGTGCTCCTTACGTACCCAATGGAGTAGAACGACGTCACTATCCAGAGGAACGAGGCTGTAAGAGCAAAGAGCATTCCCATAGCGTCGGCCCTGAAGGCAATCTCTAGGCCCGGCGCGACCTCTAAGAGACTAAACTCTATTACGCGCCCTGCCAGAACCTCGGGCAGCATAGAGAGCACTATTACGAACTTTGCCACTCCGGCGGCAATGGTCCAGAACTCGCGCAGGTTCGGCCTCTTGTAACTGAGCGCAATCAAGACCACCGCAACGGCGGAAGAGAGCAGAGCCATGAAAGGCATGGGGGAGTAAATCACATCCATCAGATACCCCCCTGTAATATCTTGACAGAAGAGGATACTTTTACCTCAAAGGGTCGTGACCAATTAGTAAACTCATCAGATACTCCCCCTGTATATCTTGACCAACGAGAATAGCTCTGCCCCGAAGGGTCGTGACCAATTATTATATCCATCAGCCGCCCCCTAGTAGAAGCTTGGCGGCGCGCGACGCGGCGCCTACCGGAAGCGTGGCGACTATACCGAAGAGGATGCACAGAACAGAGAGCGCGACAGTAGGCACTAACATGGTGACCGGAGCCTCTAGCCTCTTGCAGGCGCACCCTGTGGAGTCGACCTCGAACTCCATGTCATCAACTTC
>JADFVP010000209.1 GCA_015222595.1 Pseudomonadota bacterium | reverse complement strand
TCGAAGATATTCTCGGCCGCTACTGTTACGCCGATATCCTCGGACTCCTTTACTATATCGGTCCACGTCTTCATCGACTGGTGGAGCCACCAGTCAACGTCGCCATTGAACCGGTCGTCGTCGTACCCTGCGTGCAGCACTATGTTTATCGGCTTCAGATGCTTCGCGGCTCTTAGCGCCGTACGGTAGATACCGACCGTGCTCTGCCTCTTCATCTCGTCCGGGCTGCCGGGGTTGGTTCCCATGTACGGTCCATGCATGGTGATGCTGAGGTTCGCGTCTGCAAGACGTGCGCTTACCCTGTCGAGTTGCGCCGTATCGGCCACAGCCTCTTCAAGATGCTCTCCGTCGAGATATATTTCGGGGTTTATCCGCGCCTCGACAATACTGTCTATCTCGCTGATAAGCTTCCTGTAAGGAATATGTACCTGAACCGGGGTGGTCTGGACCATCTCTACTGTTCCGTTCGGCCCCTCTCATCCGGGCCCTCTGTTTGGTATGTTTCATTTAGTCTTTAATTTATTAAGCAGACTATATCTATTAAGGTGGCCAATAGCAAGGATTGCAGGTAGGTATAAGCGTTCAAGCTCGGTCTTTGGCCCATCTAGGCTTAGGGGCTGCCCTTGGTAGGGGCCCGTTCCGGTGGCGTAAGCTATAAAATAACCTTGACTTTTCAGGTGTATACAGTATACAGTAGTAATGCCTCTTTTGAGCGCTTCCGGGGCTTTTTTCTGGTGGCGCTCCACAGGACGGCGCTTACCGGACGGGCCGAATCTCTTATACAAAAAGGGTGTTTTCCAGATGCACAAGACGAGTTCACTCGACTATCCGTTAGAAAAGCCGATGACGCTCAGAGAGCAGATCGTCGACTTTATAAAAGACTCCATCGTCTCGGGGCGTTTAAAGCCCGGAGAGCGCGTGCCGGAGTCCGAGATAGCGGAGAACCTTGGAATATCGAGAACACCGATACGCGAGGCCTTCAGGCAGCTTGAGTCCGAGGGCTTTATTACCGTAACGCCCAGAAAGGGCGCGGTGGTAAGCGCCATTACGGACCGCGACGTAAGGGAGTTCTATGAGATAAAGAGCCTGCTCGAAGGGTATGCGGCCAAGACCGCGTGCACGAAGATGACGAAGAGCGAGATTAAAAGACTTGAAGCTCTGAACGCCAGTATGGTTAAATGCGAAGCCAAGGGGGATTTTAAGGCCTTCTTCCGTTACGACAACGATTTTCACGCTACTTTCCTGAAGGCATGCGGTAACGACAAGCTCCTTACTATGGTTCACGGCCTTGTGCAGCAGTTCGAACGTTTTCGTATGACGGCGCTCTCTATTCCCGGTAGAATGGAGGTGTCGCTAAAGCAGCATGCCGATATTATAGAGGCATTCAAGGCGCCGGACGCATCTCTCGTTGAGTCCCTTGTTGTGGCCAACGCCGAGAAGGGCAGAGACCTTCTGGTGGAAGAAATCTTAAGGGAGAAATCCAAACATGTCCCTAATAACTGATACCGAAGCCGCAGCGCGGCTGGCGCGCACCATTATCGCAGACGTCGCTCTCTATAATAGAGAAAAGATAGACAGCGGCATAAAGAACGACAACATCTTCGACCTGCTCGAGGAGGAACTCAAAGAGGGTCTCGCGCTTTACAGAAGCAAGGTTGACGCTGAAGTAGACAGAGCGAACAACTTCTTCAACAAGGCGGTCGTCGATATTTTG
The DNA here is from genome assembly GCA_015222595.1 of Pseudomonadota bacterium. Taxonomy (GTDB): domain Bacteria; phylum Desulfobacterota; class GWC2-55-46; order GWC2-55-46; family JADFVP01; genus JADFVP01. Next base: position 4,544 of record JADFVP010000209.1, on the reverse strand, counting down.
ATCAAACGGTACGGCACGGTAGAGTCGGATATCTGGTAACCCCGGCTTACTCGATATTAGCCGTAATACATTAGCCGTAACCCTCAAGACCACTATTTTTTTTTACGCAATTCTTTCCCCTTACGCGCACCTTTCAAGGCAGACCCCAACTCAATAGAATGGCAACAATACCACCAATGTTAGAAGAGAACGTACAGACCTATACCGTTACGGACGAAGAGGTCGGCACTCGGCTCGATATCTTTTTGACCTGGAAATTTCCCGACATAACGCGCTCTCGTCTAAAGACGATTATCACCGACGGTCATGTCTCTGTCGCCGACAGGGTGGCCGGAAAGGCCGGACGTCTGTTAAAGGGGGGCGAAAGAGTGGTTGTCGTCGTGCCGGCCCCGCCTCCGCCTGAGCTTAGTTATGACCCGATCGACCTCGATATAATCTACGAAGATGATGACCTGATAGTCGTTAATAAAGGGCCGGCAATAGCTGTTCATCCCGGCGCCGGACGTCCCGACGGTACGCTAGTGAACGCCCTTATAGGCCGCCCCGGCGGGCTCTCTTCCGTTGGCGCGCCGATCAGGCCCGGAGTGGTTCATCGGCTCGACATGGACACCACAGGCGTAATGGTCGTTGCGAAGACCGATATCTGCCACGACAACCTTGCAGCCCAGTTTAAGGAGCATACGCCTCTCAGGCGTTATGTTGCGCTCGTCTGGGGGACATTTAAGGCGAAGAGCGGCAGAATAGACGCCCCTCTCGGGCGCGATGTTGCGGACCGCAAGAAGATTTCCACGCGTTCAAAAAAGACGCGCAAGGCTGCTACCGTCTTCAAGGTGATAAAGAGCTTCGGCGGTTTTAGCCTTGTCGAACTCTCTCCCGAGACCGGGCGCACGCACCAGATACGCGTTCACCTGACGAGCATAAACCACCCCGTTGTCGGAGATCAGGTCTACGGTACGAGGGTGCCGCACCAGGGGCTGGACAAACCGGTCTTCGACTCTTTGAAGCGCATAAAGAGGCAGCTGCTCCATGCCGCCACGCTCGGCTTTACGCATCCGGTTACCGGAGAGTTTATGGAGTTCACGGCTCCTATGCCGCCCGACATGGCCGAGCTTGTTGGTAGGCTCGAAGCGTCGGCCAACAGGTAGCGTAAGCCCGCCCTCTTTGTGGAAAGTAGAACTGTTATGGAATGCAGAACTGAAAAAGGCGTCCGGTACTTAACGTCCGATGCAATAGAGGCCGAAGGCTCTGTAAACGCCTTTGCCACGCGCGTTGGCGGGGTAAGCGGAGCGCCGTACGACACGCTCAACTTCGGGGTTGTCTCCGGAGATAACCCCGAAGGTGCTTCTCGGCAAAGGGCTCTGAATATGCGTCGCCTCGGAACCGCCCTCGGTGTAGAGTCTCTCCGGTGCGCCCTCGTTACTCAGGTGCATGGCAACACTGTCGTTAAGTTCGACCCAACTGAAGAGCCGGAGAGCGGAGCGCCGACGAAGACCGAAGCTTTGTCTAAGACAGAAGCTTTGGCCAAGATTGAAGCCGACGCCATTATATCCGCAACTCCGTCCACGGCTGTCGGAATATTAACGGCAGACTGCCTGCCGATACTCCTTTTCGACCCCGTTACCGGGGCCGTAGGCGCGGTACACGCAGGGTGGCGCGGCACGTACGCGCGTATCGTCGTGAACGCAGTTGAGGCTATGGCAAAGGAGTACGGCTCAAAGAGCGGGAATATTCGCACTGCGCTCGGCCCATGTATCGGCCCCTGCTGCTATACCGTGCAGGAGGAGTTCTACGAGAAGTTTCTTGCAGCTTTCGGCAGTTCAATAGACGACTCTTTTAAGTTTGTGTCTGAAAGTGCTGGTGAAGGCTCAGAGAGAAGCGTGGCCTTCGACCTACAGAGCGCCAACAAGGCGCAGCTTCTAGAGGCCGGAGTAGGCCCCGCCAATATAGACCTCTCCGGCGAGTGCACCAGTTGCAACGCCGACCTCTTCTTTTCGTACAGAAGAGACGTTACCTCAAGAGGAGGGTCAGGTACCGGAAGGCAGTTAAGCATGATAATGGCTACGGCTTCATCTGACCGGAGGTGCGTATGATAGTCGGCCTTACAGGAGGCGTGGCAACCGGCAAGAGCGTAATAGCCGACGAGCTTGCAAGGCTCGGGGCCGTTATTATCGATGCCGACAGGGTCGGCCACGAGATAATAGAGCCCGGAACCGAGGCGTACGCCGAAGTGGTCGAAGAGTTCGGCCCAGGGGTTGTGTTGCCCGGTGGCGCAATAGACCGCAAGGCTCTGGGTAAAATAGTATTTGGAGACGCTCGGCAGCTTGCAAAGCTCAACTCGATAACGCACCCGAGGATAATAGAAAAGATAAAAGAGAAGATAAAACATGAGATGGAACTTTTAAGTTCTGGAGAGCAGGAGCCGATTATAGTAGTGAACGCGGCGTTGCTCGTAGAGTCCGGCCACTATAAAGAGATGGACACTGTGGTGGTCATCTCCTGCACAGAGGCCGAGCAGGTACGCCGTTCGGTCGAAAGAGACGGAGCCTCTGAGGCTGAGGTACTCGGTAGAATTGCGGCGCAGATGCCGACAGAGGAGAAGAGTGCGGTAGCCGACCGTACTATAGAGAACTCCGGCACGATAGAAGAGGCGCGGCAGTGTGCCCGGACGCTCTACGAAGAGCTTGAGGCTGAGGCGCGGAGGCGCTGAGGTTTTCTTTAGAAGAGGCCGGGAACTTACCGGTCAGTGGGCGGCCTCCACACCCCCTGTAAGGGACAAAAAGATTGACAGCTCCACTCAACCGTGCTACAGTCTGTTCACCTTTCAACGAAGATCTAATTCGACCAAGTTGACTCCATACCTCAAAAGAGAATTCCCAAAAGGTCAAAGTCATAGCAACTTAATCGTACATACAGAGTCTAATAACTCGCTTATAGAACCCACACCCAAACCCCACAACCCCTAAATAAAGGAATTACCTGTGTCTACACCTACCCAAAAAACGCCTGCCGCAAAATCGTCCGCTCCAAAGAACACAGTCTCCAAGACTGACCTGGATAACTACATGAACCTGAAGGAGTTGAAGCTCCTGAAGATAAACGAGTTGAACGCACTCGCCAAGAAGTACAATGTCGAGGGCGCTTCAGGTATGCGCAAGCAGGACCTTATCTTTGCGCTTCTTCAGGCTCAGAGCGACAAAAACGGCATGATTTACGGCGAGGGTGTTTTAGAGACGCTGCCAGACGGTTTCGGTTTCCTGCGTGCCCCGGACTACAACTACCTTCCGGGCCCGGACGACATATACGTTTCACCGTCTCAGATAAGGCGGTTCAATCTGAGAACAGGAGACATAGTCTCCGGCCAGATACGCCCCCCGAAAGAGGGAGAGAGGTACTTTGCTCTCTTAAAGGTAGAGCAGGTCAATTACGAAGACCCCGAAGTCGCAAGAGAGAAGATACTCTTCGATAACCTTACCCCGCTCTACCCGCTCGACAAGTTCAATCTCGAAAGCGCCGAAAACCCGGATCTCTCCATGAGGGTTATGGACTTCTTTACGCCCATAGGCAAAGGGCAGAGGGGACTGATCGTCTCCCCGCCAAGAGCCGGTAAGACGATGGTTCTCCAAAAGATAGCAAATGCAATATCTACGAACCACCCGGAGGTGGCCCTTTTAGTGCTGCTCATCGACGAGCGTCCCGAGGAGGTTACCGACATGGAGCGCTCCGTTAACGGAGAGGTAATAAGTTCCACCTTCGACGAGCCGGCACAGAGGCACGTACAGGTTTCGGAGATGGTCATAGAGAAGGCGAAGAGGCTTGTAGAGCACAAGAGGGACGTCGTTATACTGCTCGACTCCATTACGCGCCTTGCGCGCGCCTATAATGCCGTTGTTCCTCCGAGCGGCAAGGTCTTGTCCGGTGGTGTGGACTCCAATGCGCTCCATAAGCCGAAGCGTTTCTTCGGTGCCGCGCGTAATATAGAAGAGGGCGGCAGCCTGACCATTCTGGCCACGGCGCTTATCGATACCGGTTCGCGCATGGACGAAGTAATCTTTGAAGAGTTCAAGGGTACGGGTAACATGGAGGTCGTTCTCGACAGGAAGCTTGCCGAGCGCAGAATCTTCCCGGCCATCGATCTCAACAAGAGTGGAACGAGAAAAGAGGATCTGCTTCTATCCAAAGAGGAGCTTAACCGCATCTGGATACTCAGAAAGGTTCTCCAGCCGCTAAACCCTGTTGAGTCGATGGAGTTCCTGCTCGACAAGATGCAGAGCACGGAGAGCAACAAAGAGTTTCTCGCCACGATGGGTAAGTAACGTGAGCGAGTTATAAACTGGTAAACTTTTAAAAGGGCCGCGCCACTGTTGGCGCGGCCCTTTTTTTATTCAGTTTCAGTCCACTTAACAGTACGCAGAAGGACGGTTTTGTCGAGTTCGTCAAATTATTCGAATAGTACAGGTGACATCGGTGCCGGTAGCGGGCGTACCGGCGTTATCGTTGCGCTCGTGCTGCTTGCGGTTTCGGTAGTATGCGCTCTCTCTATGCTC
>JADFVP010000208.1 GCA_015222595.1 Pseudomonadota bacterium | reverse complement strand
AGGTCATATCCTCCTCCTCTATAATCCCCCTGAGTTTGCCCAGAGCCTTCATCTCTATCTGCCTTACCCGCTCCCTGGTTACCCCGAAAATATTTCCTATCGCCTCAAGCGTTCTGGGCGCATCGTCCACAAAGCCGTAGCGGAGCTTGATGACCTCGCGCTCGTTCTCTTCGATCATCCCCATCCACTCCCTTATTAGCTCTGCCCTGGCTGAGTTGCCGAGCAGTTCATTCGGGGCAGGAAAAGAGTCGTCTACCAACACATCGAGCAGAGACTGGTCCATGTCGTCGGAGATGGTCGAGTCGAGCGAAAAGCTCCTGCGGCTGATGGTATTTAGCTTCTTTATATATTTGAGCTTAAAGCCGGTCTTCTCCGCCAGCTCTTCAACCTCAGGTTCGCGCTCCATCTCAAAGGCAAAGTCTCTAGTGACGCGCGTAAGTTTTGCCAAATCGTTATTAACATGAATCGGCAGGCGCACGGTGTTGGCCTGATTCGCAACAGCGCGGTCTATCGACTGCCTGATCCAGTAGGTTGCGTAGGTAGAGAACCTGCAGCCCTTAGAGGCCTTGAACTTCTCAACCGACTTAATGAGCCCTATGTTGCCCTCTTCTATAAGGTCCTGAAGCGGCAGGCCGCGGTTCATGTAACGCTTTGCCATATTAACGACAAGGCGCAGGTTGGACTCTATCATTGTGGTGCGCGCTTGTGCGTTGCCTGCGGCAACCTGTGCGCTGAGGCTCTTCTCGTCCTGTGCCGAGAGGAGCGAAAACTTTTTGATACCGGCAAAGTATGCATTTATAGAGTCGGTAACTACCGTGCTTCTGTTGTCGACGGTTCTGCCGACTCTGCTCGCCGCGGACCGTAGCGTAGTTACGGCTTTTCTCTTGGCTTTCTTTTGCGAGCTCTTGTGTGTGCTCTTGCCGACAGTTTCGCCGACAGCCTCAATGGAATCTTTAGAGTCTGCGGAGTAGCCGCTGCGGCGGCCGCTCATAGCACAGACCTTGCCTCTGGCCCTGCGCTTCGTTACTGCCGGCCCACCTTTAGGCTCCGCAGGCTGAGAGTTAGCCTTATTATCCTCTTTGTTAAGCATCATCCCCACCTCTTTTTCCTCTTTTGGGCAGTCCGGGAGCCGACTTTGTCGGCTCCCGGAGTACTTCTGCCTCTATCTATATCCGGCTATATCCGGCTCTTCATTAACCGGTCTCTTCTGTTATTGTTCTTCAGTTAAATCGTTGCTGCTTTGTGCCAGACACCCGCCATCAGGTGCTTGTTGTGCTCGAACCCTCCATCAGGCTCGTTTTGAACTGCTTCTGTATAAAAACTTTTTCCGACTTCTTGCTGACCTATTGGGCACCGACCGGCGACAGAGTCGCTATCAGGCTCCTACGGGAGTGCCGAAGTTCTTCTTTGCAAAGTCCTCAAGACCATCCTGAGTCGGGGTCATGCCGCTCTCGCCCTTCTTCCAGTTGGCCGGGCAGACTTCGCCATGCTCTTCGGTGAACTGAAGAGCGTCGATCACTCTTAGAAGCTCATCGACATTTCTACCGAGCGGAAGATCGTTCACGGTCATCGAGCGAAGCACGCCCTCTTTGTCTATAATGAACGCTCCGCGAAGCGCAATGCCGGGACTCTCTAGAAGTACGCCGTATTTTCTCGATATGCTCTTGTCGAGATCCGCCACCAACGGATACTTTATCTCACCGATGCCGCCCTCGTCCCTTGCGGTGTTTCTCCATGCAAGATGAGAGAAGTGGCTGTCTATACTGATGCCGAGCACCTGCGTGTTCTTTGCCTCGAACTCGGCTATCCTGTCGCTCAGCGCGATGATCTCAGTAGGACAAACGAAAGTAAAATCAAGCGGATAGAAGAAAAGTATAGTGTACTTGCCCTTGTAGTCCGCGAGGCTGACCTCTTTAAAAGTACCGTTCTCCATGACTGCCTGTGCCGTAAACTCCGGTGCTGCCTGCTGGATAAATGCTTCTGACATCGTACTACCTCCTGAATTTCATTTTTAATTGTTGTTATTGCCTTTAAGTACTTTAGTACTGCTATAATCGGTGATTAACTACTCGGTGCAATCTCCGCAAACCCCGTAAAATTCCACATGATTTCCTGTTACGCTAAACCCATCGAAACCGGCCCCGACGTCCTTCGGCAGTTTGAGCGCCTCAGAGAAGTCATCAAAGATATCGACTATCTTGTCGCACTCGGAACACATGGCATGATGGTGCGGCTCTGTGTTCGGGTCAAAGTGCTTTCTCTCCGGATTTATCGTTACCTCGGTCAACTGTCCGCGTGTCTTCAATGCCTGTAACGTATTGTAAACTGTAGCAAAAGATACTGTCGGATGCGTCTCTCTTACGGCTGCAAAAATCTCTTCAGCTGTCGGGTGACCGGTGTTTCCGTCGAGAAAAGTTAATATTGCGATCCTCTGGGGGGTTAGCTTCAACCCCGCCTCCCTGTACTTTTGTAAGAATTTTTCCATACCTTAAGACCTCTTCCGCTCGGCTAACCTGCCGAATCTGTTGCTATTTTACGTCTTATCAGTTGCCTGCACACCGCTTACTGACTCTCTTGCTGTGCGGGCCTTTGTTTAGAATTATTATTACCTTGGAACAGTTCTAATTATATATGACCCAGTAAATAAGTCAAGCATTATTTTCACATATCGAAATGTTTCTTTAACTGGCTGAAATACCAGTGTTTTTTAAGGATAGAGAAGCCGCAGGTCGGGCCTTTCAGGCCCTCATTTCAGGGGTCTTTTAAGGTGAAATATGCTATTTCTTCTCGATTT
>JADFVP010000207.1 GCA_015222595.1 Pseudomonadota bacterium | reverse complement strand
GCTCCTCTTTTAATCGCGCTCTGACCCCCGGTTTCTCGCATACGGCCTGCTTCGGCTACCGTTGTAGCTTTCTTTTTTGGGTCGCTTCCTTGTTTGGTCGAGGCCTCTCTCAGTCCACTGCTCTATTTCCGTTACTTCTGAAAAAATATTTTTATAACCTGTTGGCATAAAAATCCGGAAACCCCCTAAGCCGCTGCTCTTTATCGTCTGCCCTTGCAGGAGCCTCTTTCATGACCGATGAGATCGAACATATTCGCGCCCTTATAGCAGAGGCGGGCTCCGTGGTAGTGCTCACGGGAGCCGGTGTCTCAGCAGAGTCCGGCGTGCCGACATTCAGGGGCGCCGAAGGTCTCTGGCGGAACTTTCGCGCAGAGGAGCTTGCAACCCCGGAGGCGTTCGGAAAAGACCCGAAGCTCGTCTGGGAATGGTACGCCTGGCGGCGCGGACTCATTGCCGCAGTGGAGCCGAACCCGGCGCACTATGCGCTGGCGGAAATGGAAAAGAAGACCGGCAGGTTCACGCTCATAACCCAGAACGTAGACGGGCTCCACACGCTTGCCGGCAGCTCAAACGTAATAGAGATGCATGGCTCTATCTGGCAGGTGCGCTGCACCGGGTGCGCAATTGAGAACGTGGAGCGAGAAGCGTTCGAGACCTTGCCGCCGGTCTGCGCCTGCGGCGCGCTCCTCAGGCCCGGCGTTGTCTGGTTCGGCGAGTCGCTGGACCCGGGTGTGGTAAGCGCGTCGTTCGGAGCCGCTGCAGAGGCTGACGTGATGTTAGTTGTCGGCACCTCGTCGGTGGTTCAACCTGCGGCCTCTTTAGGGGCCGAGGCGCGCTCTGCCGGGGCTTATGTGGTCGAGGTAAATATAGAGCGTGCGCTTGGCGGCTCGGTGGCCAACGCCACTTTAACCGGCCCCGCAGGAGAGCTTCTGCCGCGTTTGCTGTAAAAGAGCCCGCGTGCTGCTCTGTTATAGGCCTTTTTTCGACTGCTTTTGACCACTGCGCAATCTTTTCGGTAGCATGAAAGTGCGCAACTATTGTATAATATCAGACTCTATTGGACGTTCATATGCAGAGCTACGACGGGTATCTATTATAATTATAACTACGACATTGGGGGGAAGACGGGTTGAAGGTATTTAACGGCGCTGTAAGAATAAAGAGTACCGGCGGGACGGAAGAGGTAAATATTACTCCAGATGTGGAGGCCATACTCGACGAGTCCGGAGTGGAAGAGGGGTTTGCGCTCGTCTCCACGGGGCACACTACCGGGGCGGTGCATCTAAATAACGCCGACCACGACCTTGAGGGCGACTTGCAGGACTTTCTTAGCGAGTTGATACCGAACAACCCGACCTATAAGCACAACAAGGGCGAGTACGGCTCCAACGCCGACGCCCACATAAAGGCTCTCGTTATCGGCTCTTCCGTTACCGTGCCGGTCTCAAAGGGGCGGCTCGCGCTTGGGCAGTGGCAGGCGCTCTCCTTCTCGGAGTTCGACGGCCCCCGCGAAAGGCTCATCTCCGTTAAGGTAATGGGAGTCTGATGAAGCCGCGTCATCGAATCGAGAGACCGAGGGGAATCGAAGGGCCGAGGGGCTATAACCGGCCATGAGAGTAGTCAGCGGAAAGCTCCGGGGCAAGAAGCTCGGCCACTTCAAGGGCTTCGATATCAGGCCGACGACCGACAGGGTTCGCGAAGCGCTCTTCAATATACTTGCCACAAGGGTGGATATGCGCGGCGCGCGCGTGCTCGACCTCTTCGCCGGAACCGGCGCCGTAGGGATAGAGGCGCTAAGCCGGGGGGCCAAGGCGGTAACCTTTGTAGACTCCGACTCAGCAGCAATTAAGATAATGGAGAAGAACATAAGGGCCTGTGGTTTTGAAGAGTCCGTAACTGTCTTGAGGAGAGAGGCGGTGCTTACGGTCAAGGGCCTCTCGCACCGCGCAGACAGGTTCGAGTTCATCTTTCTAGACCCCCCGTACTCCTCTTCTATATTGGGCACGGCGGTCTCTGAGATAGCAATGAGCGGGCTGTTGGCCCCCGAAGGGGTGGTGGTGGCGGAGAGCGCAAAGAGAGCTCCTCTGGTAGTCAAAGGTGAAAAGGCCCATGCCGGAACCCGCATAGGCTCTCTCTCGGTAGATGAGGTCAGAACCTACGGCGACACGCTCCTCTATCTCATGTCTTCCACAGAAGAGGGTCTGGACGAAGGCGCTGAGTCATCTGAAGACGAGGGCAATTAAATAGACGAACCGAAGCTTTGCAGCGTCTCCGCAATTCGTCTGAAGTACGCGCATGGCGGTAAGAGCCGGTAACGCCTATAATTGACCCGATAAAAGGACCGAAGGTCTATGGCAAAGAAAAAACATGTGGGGGTCTACCCCGGTACCTTCGACCCCGTAACAAAGGGGCATCTCGATATAATAAAGCGGGGCCGGAGCCTCTTCGACGAACTTATCATCGGGGTTGCCGAGTCCACATCGAAGACTACGCTCTTTAGTGTTGCAGAGCGGCTCGCCATGATTCGCGCCGAGGTAAAGGGCGTTAAGGGCGTACGCGTAGAGTCCTTCGACACGCTCCTGGTCGATTACGTAACGGGAGTCGGCGCGCAGACCGTGCTCCGGGGGTTGAGGGTAATCTCCGACTTTGAGTACGAGTTCCAGATGGCGCTCACCAATCGTAAAATTGAGCCGAAGGTCGAGACCGTCTTTATGATGACCCAGGACAACTTCGCGCCAATTAGTTCCAGATTCATAAAAGAGATTGCGCGCTTCGGCGGCGACGTCTCGCACTTTGTGACACCAAAGGTCGCCCGAAGGCTAAAGAGCCGTTTCGATTAAGCCGGGCCCTAAAAAGTAACGGGCCCTAAAGAGTAGGTGGGCGGCACTCGCCCCGGACATTTTTAAAAGAATCTTTTTTTCTATGGAGTACGTTCAATGCTAAAACTTTCTTCAAGACTCGACTCGTTGGAAGAGTCGGTAACGCTTGCCATAACCGCAAAGGCTAAGGCCCTTAAAAGCGAGGGGCGCGACATTGTCGGCCTCGGCGCCGGTGAGCCCGACTTCGACACTCCCGAGAATATAAAGGAGGCGGCTATTGCCGCGATCCGCTCCGGGCAGACCAAGTACACGGCGGTCGGCGGAATAGTGGAGCTTAAAGACGCCATAATAGAAAAGTTCAAGAGCGACAACGGTCTGAACTTCGACAGAAGCGAGATCATAGTCTCGTGCGGCGGCAAGCACTCCATCTATAATCTCTTTCAGGCTCTCTTAAACCCCGGCGACGAGGTCATAATACCCGGGCCGTACTGGGTGTCGTACCCGGCAATAGTCACCATATCTGGCGGCACTCCGGTGGTGGTTGCTACCACAGAGGCAACCGGTTTTAAGATGACCCCGGAGGCCTTCTCCGCTGCCATTACACCTGCCACGAAGGCGGTCATAATCAACAGCCCGTCGAACCCGACGGGGGCGGCTTACTCGCGCGCAGAACTCGAAGCGATAGCAGAGGTCGCGCTCAAGAACAACCTTGTAATAATTACCGACGACATCTACGAAAAGCTCGTCTACGACGACTTCGAGTTCACCTCCATCGCCTCCATCTCAAAAGAGGTCAGCGATTCGAGCGTAGTCCTTAATGGGGTTTCCAAGGCGTACTCCATGACCGGCTGGCGCATCGGCTACGCAGCAGGCCCAAAAGAACTGATTGGTGCGATGTCCAAGATTCAGAGCCAGTCAACGTCGAACCCGACGTCTATTAGCCAGTGGGCGGCGGTCGAGGCACTTTCCGGCCCGCAGGACTCGATTGCTATGATGTGCAAGGAGTTTGTGAAGCGGCGCGACGTTATGGTCGCAGGCCTGAATGCCATAGAGGGCGTAACGTGTCCCGTACCGCACGGCGCGTTCTACTGCTTCCCGAACGTATCCGGCCTCTACGAAAGAAACAACGTCAAGGGCTCGGTCGAACTCTCTGCCTATCTGCTAGACAGCGCAGGCGTGGCCGTTGTACCGGGCTCCGCCTTTGGCGACGACTCCGCGCTCAGGCTCTCGTACGCCACTTCCCTCGACATGGTCGAAGAGGCCCTTAAGAGAATAGCTGCTGCGGTTAAGTAAGTGTTGGCTTAAAGAACTACGAAAGTTGCATGATTGCAGGAAGCGGTAGGTAGTAATCCGGCTAAATAGTCCCAGATGTTTTATCATCTCCCGAAATAGTCGCCCCGCGCGGAGCGGTTACGCTCCTTCAGAAAAAATCTCGGCCTCAAAAGTTGAGATGGTAGCTCCGTCTTTCCACTCTCCCGGG
>JADFVP010000206.1 GCA_015222595.1 Pseudomonadota bacterium | reverse complement strand
GCGCTGCTCGGCTTTGTCATAGACTTTGTCCGGCGCGGCCTTTTAAAGGAGAAGTACTCGGTTCTCTGGCTCGCCTGCTCAATGGCGATACTCATACTCTCGGTACAGAAGGGGCTCCTCGACCTGCTGGCCGGGTACTTAGGGATAGCCTACGCGCCCTCGCTGCTCTTTCTCGTGGCCTTTCTCTTTATACTCCTTATCATGCTCCACTTCTCCGTCGTAATCTCGATTCTGCACGAAAAGAACAAGTCGCTGACTCAGGAGCTGACGCTACTGCAAGAGGCCATTAAAGAGGCCGGGCTGCTCGGCTCCGGCTCCAGCTCTAAAGACAAAAAGTAGGCGCGTGAAATGGATCGACTCTTAAACTCAAGATGGTTCAGCCCCGTGGCGTTGCTGGTGATCGCTCTCGCGACCGTAATCGTCTACTCCGGCACCTTCGACGCGCCCTTTCAGTTCGATGACCAACTGAACATTTTAAAGAACCGCCTGCTCCACGACATCGGTAACTTCGGCGCAATTCTGTTCGGCCCGCGCGGGGTAACCAACGCCACCTTTGCGCTCAACTACTGGGCCGGGGGAACCTCGGTTGCCGGTTACCATATCGTAAACACGGCCATCCACATAATAAACGCAACGCTGGTCTACCTGGTAATCCTCTCGACCCTGAGGCTCGCACACTATGGTGAAACAGGTGCGCGCTGGGCAGCCTTCTTTACCGCCGCGCTCTTTGCGCTCCACCCGCTACAGACCCAGGCCGTAACCTACATAGTCCAGCGCATGGAGTCGCTCTCGGCGCTCTTCTACCTTCTGGCCACCCTGCTCTTTATTAGAGCCGGACTGGCAAAGTCCACCCCTCTACGCTTCGCGCTCTGGGCCGCAATCGCAATTACGTACTGGTGCGGCTTCTACTCTAAAGAGAGCGCGCTCACGCTGCCGGCAATTATACTGCTCTACGACCTCTTCTTCTTTTCAGACTTTAAATTCAGTCTCGCCGTTAAAAGATGGCCGCTCTACGCGCTGCTCTCCATTCTATTTATCTTCTTCTCAGTAAGAACAGTAGCGCCTCTGGTCGGCATAGACCTCTTCAAGAGCGCCTCTACCGAGATCGAAACGGTTACAATACAGAACAGCACGACTTTCTCGCAGGCTGGACCATTAAGTACCGCACCGACGAAGATCGTCAGGCGAACGCATATGGACACAGCGGGTTTTGGCATGGCGTCGATCGGGCCCAAGAGCTACCTCTACACGCAGTTCAACGTAATCACCTACTACTTTACGCTCCTGCTCTGGCCGGCCAACCAGAACCTCGACTACGACTTCCCGGTCTCTTCGAGCCTGCTCGAGTTCCCGAAGACCAACTCCGGCGCGGTGCTGAATATCCCGCTTCCGCCGCCGCTCTTCTCCGCTCTGTTCCTTGCGACCATAGTAGCCGCAGCCGTCCTCCTGACGCTCCGCTCTATAAAGAAGGGCACAGGGACATTAGGCAAAGATCGCGTCATCGCCTTCTTCATCTTCTGGTTCTTCATAATACTTTCACCGACTTCGAGCTTCGTGCCGATCAGAGACGTTATCTACGAGCACCGTCTGTACCTGCCCTCTGTTGGCTTCTTCCTTGTTGTAGTGCTCATAGTAGAGGGGTTGCTCGGCAACAAAAAAAGTACTGCTAAATAGAGATTAAAGTTTCCAGCGAAAAGACCGAATAAATACTTCACAGCATAAAGGTATTGACTACAGTCCTAATAATATAATATGCTTACAAAAATTAACCCTTAATAGTCACGAAGGCTATATTAAAGTCATGATGGCAACTACAGAACGCGATAAATCAGACCACAGAGTCCTAATAGCGGAAGACAACTCCAAGACACGGCTCTTTTTAAAGAACCAGCTTGAGCTACTCGGCTACACTGTTGCAGGCACCGCAAGCAACGGCCAGGAAGCTGTTGACATGGTCGAAGAGCTTGAGCCGACGCTACTCATCATGGATGTCAAGATGCCGAAGAAAGACGGCATTGAGGCGGCCCGTGAGATAAGCGCAAAAAGGATTCTTCCGATAATCCTCATTACAGGGCTCTCTTCGGACGAAATGGCCAACAAAGCCATAGAGGCCGGTGTCTTCTCCTATCTTGTAAAACCGGTCACGAAGAAGCAGCTCGAACCGGCCATAAAGCTCGCTCTGGCGCGCTACGAAGAGTTCAGCAGCCTGAAGGTCGAGGTTAGCGACTTAAAGGACGCCATAGAGACGCGCAAGCTTGTCGAGAAGGCCAAGGGCATACTGATGAAGAGGTGCAACCTCTCGGAAGACGACGCCTTCAAGCTCCTTCAGGCCCACTCCCAGAAAGAGAACAAGAAGATGCAGGAGATCGCAGAGTCGATAATCTCCGCAAGCAAACTTCTCTAACTCCCGGGCCCAATTTTCCCACGGGGCCAGTTTACTGTAAATAACATGCATCCGGGGCCTGTTTTACTTCAGGGCCAGCTTAATCCAACCAATACGTAACGTGGCAAATTTTTACTCTTATCATACAGACGGGTCCAATTCTTATTGGGCCCATTTTTTTCGCCCTTTTCTTCACTCTTTACGCCTACTTGAAGCTGCTTTCACCCTATTTGCCCCTTAAAGACCGACACTAGAACCTACCCCCCGCCCTGACCAAAGCCCTTGACGCCCCGTACCGCTCCTGCTATTATTACGTTACGTAAAAATAAAATATCGCTAGGGGAGTCTTCCATACAAACGACTGAGAGTACTCAAACGAGTAGACCCTGACGACCTGATCTGGTTAATACCAGCGTAGGGAAGCGGTTTTAAAATATACATGTAGTCTCAAGACCGCCCTATTAATTGGAGTGGTCTTTTTTTATGCCTTTCACCAATATCAGAATGAACGGAACGGAACCGATGCAGACCCTCTCGGACACGATGCACTTAAACGACTCTGCCATTTCGGAACTCTTAGACGCCGGTGCGCCTGATGCAGCCGCAGTCACTGCTGTGCTCGCCACAGCTAAAGCCGCAAAGGGCCTCTCGATAGAAGAGGCCGCAACGCTCTTGCGTGTTACAGACCCCGGACTCCTAAACTCTATCTACGAGACCGCAGCCTCTGTTAAGCAAGCCCTCTTCGGTTCGCGCGTAGTGCTCTTTGCCCCGCTCTACCTCTCTAACCACTGCAACAACGGCTGCCTCTACTGCGGTTTCCGCTCGTCGAACTCTTCTCTCGAAAGAAAGAGCCTTTCTCCTGACGAAGTAGTTAACGAGGCGCGCACTCTCGAGGGCATGGGCTTTAAGCGCATACTGATGGTCACTGGCGAAGACCCTCACTCGTGGTTCGACAACACCATAAAGTCCGTCGAGGCGGTCTACAAAGAGACCGGTATCAGGGTCATCCACGTAAACGCGCCGACTATGGAGGTGGACGCCTTCAAAGAGCTGAAGAGGGCTGGCGTCGGGGTCTATCAGGCCTTTCAAGAGACGTACCACCGCGAGACCTACGCCACTATGCACCCCACCGGGCCAAAGCGCGACTACGACTATCGTCTGAGTGCCATGGACCGCGCAATGGAAGCGGGCTTCGGAGACGTCGGCATCGGGCCGCTCCTCGGGCTCTACGACTTCCGGTTCGAAGTTCTCGCCTCTATCTCTCATTCTATGCACCTGTTTAGACGGTTCGGTGCGCATGCCCATACCATCTCGGTTCCGCGCCTGAGACCCGCTGCAGGCTCCGGGCTCGACACCGTGCCTGTTCCTGTAACGGATGAGCAGATGAAGCTGACGGTAGCTGTACTCAGACTTGCGGTGCCGACCGCAGGTGTTGTTGTATCGACCAGAGAGTCCGCAGAACTAAGAACCGCACTTCTCCACACAGGGGCCTCGCAACTAAGTGCTGCGTCGCGCACAGACCCCGGCGGTTACACACCAAATGGCGGGCCGGAAAAAGAGTCTAAAGAGAGCAAGAAGACGCTTGAGCAGTTCTCGACCGACGACCACAGACCGCTCGTAGATGTCATGGCCTCTATTGCAAAAGAGGGCTTTGTGCCGAGCCTCTGCACCACCTGCTACCGCACGGGCCGTACCGGGAGCGACTTCTTCGACACCACGATAGAGGGCGGCATGGAGACCCGCTGCCGCGCCAACGCGATTCTTAGTCTGAAGGAGTATGTGGTCGAACACCCAAAAAACGAAAACGGCACAATGAACGGCCTCTTCGACACCGCCATCTCTAACTCTATCGATGAGATTGCGGACGAGAAGATAAAGAAGGGCGTTAAAGAAAAGCTCATAGCAATAGAGCGCGGCAAGCGCGACCTCTTCTACTAGGCTTTGCGCACAGGGAAAGATAAAGATGGAAATTCAGGTTAACGGAGAGAGCAGAAAAATTAGCGAGGGCGTTAAACTCGACACGCTTCTTGGCGACCTCGACATCTCGACCATAGGCACGGCGGTTGAGCTGAACCGCGAGGTGGTGCCCAAACGCACCTACGCCGAGACCGT
>JADFVP010000205.1 GCA_015222595.1 Pseudomonadota bacterium | reverse complement strand
CTATCAGAGTATCGTAGATACCCGAAAGAGTGTCGAGCGTCTTGTGCTCCTCGCCGTCCGGTATGGTGATAACAAGAGGTTCAAAGCCGGCGCTTTCGAGCCCTGCTAACAATGGTTCGGCCCAGAGGTCGGCGACCTTCGAGTTGGTAACCACCGCAACGCGACCGGAAAAACCGGCAGCAGCGAGTCTGGCCCCGACGTCATTAATGAGACCGCGGCGTATCTCTATCGGGTAGCTCCGCTCTCGGAGCTTTACTTCTATTATCCGTTCCATCTTCAGTTCCTACTTTGCCTGTCTAGCGGGCCTCTATTCCAACCGACGCTCTTAGGCGACTGACCGTTTTATAGCTGCCGTGCAGCCCTACTCTCTGCGCCCGGACAGAAGCAGATGCCCTTTTATTATCTGCACCACCTCCATAATGGAGAGCGTACTGGTCTCTACGGTAAAGTCGCTGTCCGAATAGAACTCTTCTCTGGAGCGGAGCAACTCGGCAAGAGCTTCACTATCGGCCTCTTCGGCCAACGGCCTCCCCTTGCCTTTGCCGACACGCTCAAGTATCGCCTCGACCGAGGCGCTCAGACAGACCACCTTGCCCCACTCCCTTAGCGCACGCCTGTTCGACTCGGAGACGATAGTGCCGCCTCCGGTCGAGACGACCAGATTGGAGCCAAACTCGCCTGCAACGAGCCTCTCGACAATAACGGTCTCAAGGCCCCGGAAACGCTCCTCGCCGTCGGTCTCGAATATCTCCGAGATCGTCCGGCCAGAGAGCTTCTCTATTACGGTGTCGAGGTCTAAGAACCGGCACCCGAACTCGGCGGCAAGCACACGCCCGACGCTCGACTTGCCTGTGCCCATAAAGCCGATTAAAACAATATTAGCCATATTCGAAGATAACCTGTTTGACGTTACCCGATCAGTCTGCATTGTGAACGGTAAAAGTAAGTACCCTGAAACAGAGTACCCCTGAAACAAAGTACAAAGATAGCGACTAGTACGCCGCTATCTGCTTGAGGTACCCTTTGTAGTTACGCGTGATCTCTTTCATGGAGTCGCCGCCGAACTTATCAAGAAATGCTACGGCAAGCTCAAAGGCGACCACGGCCTCGCCGACCACCGCGGCGGCCGGCACAGCGCAGGTGTCGCTTCGCTCAACGCTCGCCTCAAAGGTCCGTTTGGACTTTATATCGACAGAACGAAGCGGCTTGTAGAGCGTAGGTATCGGCTTCATAACGGCGCTAAGTTCTATCACCTCTCCGTTGGACATTCCGCCCTCTATTCCCCCGGCGTTGTTCGTATGCCTGAAAAAACGCGGACTCTGCGGCCAGAAGCCCTTGGCGGAGTTGCCTGCCGCCTTTTTTGAATAATATATTTCATCATGCACCTTTGAGCCCGGTAAAGAGCCGCACTCAAAGCCCATGCCAACTTCAACGCCCTTTATCGCCTGCACGCTGGCAAGCGCACAGGTAAGACGCGCATTCAACTTCCGGTCCCACTGCACATGGCTGCCGAGCCCTGGAGGAACCCCCGTGGCCACGACCTTAAAGATGCCGCCTATGGAGTCTCCGGCCTCTTTGGCGCTCTTTATGCAGCTCTTCATCTTCTCTGTTGCGCTTTTGCCCGGACACCTCATTACAGATGCCTCTGCCCTCTTATAGAGCGCAGCAGGGGTCTCTTTAGCGGAGCGGGCTCTGTTCCACTTAACTCCGCCGACCTCTGTGACCCAGCTATAGATATCGATACCGAACTCTTCCAAGAGCCGTTTGGCCGCCGCTCCGGCCGCTACGCGCGCAGCGGTCTCCCTGGCGCTTGAACGCTCTAATATATTGCGAACATCGGTCTGCGCGTACTTGAGCGCCCCCGTTAAGTCGGCGTGCCCGGGCCGGGGCCGAGTTACCGGTACGGCTCTTGGCCCCGTGGAACTCTTCTCCGGGTCCATGGCATCCGTCCAGTTCTCCCAGTCGCGATTAGTGACCTGAAGAGTAATAGGAGACCCCAGCGTACGAGAGCCCCTTACCCCTGAGAGCAGCTCTACTCGGTCGCTCTCTATCTTCATTCTGCCGCCGCGCCCGTAACCGCCCTGGCGCCGCTTGAGATCAACATCTATAGTGGCAGGTGTCAGAAGCAGCCCGGAGGGCATACCCTCTACCACGGCGATAACCGCTCTACCGTGAGACTCGCCGGTTGTCATGTATCTAAGCAACTGTCCACCCCTCCACAAGAAATCAGTTAAAAAAAGAGAACCTTTTTAGCTCCCGAATACTGGAGCAGTATATATCAATAACTGTGCTTAAACAATAAAAAAAGGGGACTTCGGCTCTCATCTAAAACTGCAGTGAGACTGCAGTGAGGCTACACGTAAGCCCGTAGGGAACGGAATGAATAGAGAGTGGAGCAGGCAAAAAAACACCCCCTAGAATCAGGGGGTGAAAGGTACTTTTTTATTGAGGAGGGGGCTTATCCGGTCAGGGCCGCTGGGGTGCGACCCTGGCCGGGCAAGTCATAGGTTACCTACGTTATGGTGAGGATCATCTGAGGATAGTCCGGCATCCGATTGCTGCCCGGCGGGTTTTGTGCTGTTAGATACGAGTCTCAGTTCCGACGAACTGTGCGTAACACCGGAACCGTCATTGATCTTGAAGTTGCCTACCAGCTCCTTGAGCTCGCTGGCAAGGCGTGCCGTCTCTCCTGTTGCGCCCGAGACCTCGCCGATTGCATTTACGTTGCTCCTTGAAACGTCGGAGATAGAGTCCATGGACCTTGATATCTCGTCCGCAGTGGCGCTCTGCTCTTCCGTGGCGGTTGCGATCTGGTTGACCATGTCGCTCACGCTCTGCACGCCGTCAACTATCTTGGCCAGCGCTTCTCCTGTTTCGTTGGCAAGCCTTACACCGTTGTCCACCTTCTTGATACCTTCACCCATTGCTTCTACTGCGGTGGAAGTCTCTGTCTGGATGGAGCTGATCATGCTTCCGATCTCCTTCGTTGCCGTCGTGGTCCGCTCTGCGAGCTTTCTTACCTCGTCGGCTACGACTGCAAACCCGCGGCCCTGCTCTCCGGCCCTTGCCGCCTCAATTGCGGCGTTCAAAGCCAGAAGGTTGGTCTGGTCTGCTATGTCGTTGATTACAGAGATGATAGTGCCTATCTCTTCGGAACTCTCACCGAGCTTGCCGATAGTCTCTGCAGTCGAGGTCGTCGATTCAGAGACCTCCTGCATTGCGCTTATCGTCTCGCGTACGATGTTGCCGCCTTCGGCCGCAGTGTCTTGAGCTACTCTGGCAGACTCAGAGACCTGCTGGGAGTTCTTTGCCACCTCTATAACGGTAGCGCTCATCTCCTCCATCGCCGTTGCAACCTGCGCGGTCTGTGCGCTCTGCTGATTTGTTCCATTCTCTATCTCGGTAGCCGAAGCGCTGAGCTGCTCTGAAGAAGAAGCCAGCAGGTTGGACGAGTCGGAGATGCGACCGAGCACATCTGACATGCTGTTGGCCATCTCATCTACGGAGTCTCCGAGTGCGGATACCTCATCCTTGATCTCGCGACCGAAGAGGCTGATCTTTACTCTACTCCTGTCGGTAAGGTCACCATGTGCGAACCTCTCAACAGTCTCTTTGATGCGAACTATCGGACGGATGATCATAGTGTTGGCGCTCCACATGAAGAAGGCCGCTACGATTGCCGAGATAGCTACAGAGACCGCCATCAACTTAACTCCACCCATCGCCTCGTGGTTGGCATTAGCGCTTATGAGTTTAGTGAACTCATTGGCCGCTGCAACAACCTCTGGCGTATGCTCATGTATCAGGCTCTCTATGTTGGACGCGAAGGCGTCGTTGAATCTTAGCGCCTCCCTGACATCTATCTTTCTGGAATCCCAGGCCGAGCTTACAGCCTTAAAAGCATCGTTGAGCTTCGCTCCATTAGCGCCCGAACTGTTGGCGGCTACAACCGAACCGAGTTCACTCAGGCTGGAATCGAAGCCGGCTATAGTTTTCTCTACCTCAGCCTTAAGCGCCGGTGCTTCATCAGTGGCGAGTATGTACCGCTCCATAAGGTAGCTGAGCTTAACCGTTCTCATTCTCTGAAAACCGGTCGGATCGACAAACCCTTTTACCGCTGAACTACCGGATGCCTTCTCGGCAGCAATTAAGGTGTTGAGCTTTGCTACGAGCGGGAAGGTGCTGCTCTCCACTGACTGTTTCGCCTCGCGCATGTTGTCGCCGTTGACCATCGTCTCGTCCAGGGTGCTGCGCATATCTCCCCATTTATTCTCGACGACCTTCAACTGCGCGCTTATCTCTGTGTTATCAAGGGCGGTAAGAGTAGCCGTACCGCTCCTGAAGTTATCTATAACTCCCTGATACTCGCCCTTGCGCTTCTGGTACAGGGCCTCAAGCGACTCGTCACCCGTCATTATATGGCGGTTGAGTATGTCGGTAATCTCTACGGCCCTCTTTCTAAGGCCTCCGGCGGTATCTATCTGAGAGTACTTCTCCGTCATGCCGGCTACGAGAACAAAGACTATCGGGATCTGTATTACGAAAAGAACTAAAAGGAAGACATAGCTTCCGACAAACCTGGTTTTTACTGATTGTAAACTCATTTCAAACACCCTCCTTAAATGGAAGCAACTTCTACACTCGCATGTTTCCAGCTACATATCTGCAGTACAAAGAGTTTGTGTTGTTGCCTACGACTTACGTTATCTGAGAAAACCTTCTCGAAGAAACCTAATCTAAAAAACCTGTTCACTACCGAAGAACCGCTACTGCCTTTCTATTACTTCAAAAAGAGTACATCTTCGTTGATGAACCACTCTTTGCAACATCTACTAAGCGACTACGAGTTTCAACTGCCATACTCCGTTAGGCGGCCTGGTGCCAATCTGCTACCACCCCTGTCTCTTCTATTATTCCACTGCTTACTTATATCTTCGGGAGTAGAGCGAAATGACTGAATAGTTCCATAGGTGTATTTTGGCACTGTCCTATGGACTATAAAGGCATAGACCAATAGCCAAACCAAACCTATTGAATTATATATGATTTATTCTAAACAGGAGTAAAACAGACCGG
>JADFVP010000204.1 GCA_015222595.1 Pseudomonadota bacterium | reverse complement strand
TTTGTAGCAAGCCCTATCCGTACTCATACACTACAAAAAAACCTCAGTAAAATTACGCCCCTTCCCTTGACACCCCACTGCCTTGACCCTACATTACTTATAAGCACCGAGCCACAATTATGTATACAGCTGGTTGGCGGCTTCGGGGTGTATAGTTAAGTGCTTATTTTTAATGGAAAATTGACATAAATACCAGGAGGTAGCAAGAGATGGGAAAGATTATAGGAATAGACCTCGGAACGACCAACTCGGTCGTTTCGGTTATGGAGGCCGGGGAGCCTAAGGTTATAGTTAATGAAGAGGGCAGCCGCATTACCCCTTCGGTAGTCGCTTTCACCAAGGAGAAGGAGACACTTGTCGGCTCCGTTGCAAAGCGTCAGGCGGTAACCAACCCCGAGAACACTATCTTCTCCATCAAGCGCTTCATGGGCCGGAACATGGACGAAGTTTCCGAAGAGATGACCATGGTTCCTTATCCGGTAATAAAGGATTCGAGCGGCAGGGCTGCCGTTAAGTCGAGTAACATGGGCAAAGAGTACTTGCCGCCGGAGATTTCCGCGATAATACTCCAGAAGCTCAAGCGTTCGGCTGAGGCGTATCTCGGTGAAGAGGTAACGGAGGCGGTAATAACGGTTCCTGCGTACTTCAACGACGCGCAGCGCCAGGCCACCAAGGATGCCGGAAAGATCGCCGGGCTCGAAGTTAAGCGGATTATCAACGAGCCTACGGCCTCCTCTCTGGCCTACGGCCTTGAGAAGAAGAGCGACCAGATAATAGTTGTCTACGACTTTGGCGGCGGTACCTTCGATGTTTCCATACTCGAAGTCGGCGACGGAGTTTTCGAGGTGAAGAGCACCAACGGAGACACCCACCTCGGTGGAGACAACATAGACCACCAGATAATCGAGTGGCTGATATCCGAGTTCAAGAAGGATCAGGGCGTAGATCTATCCAACGACCGTATGGCGCTCCAGAGGCTTAGAGAGTCTGCCGAGAAGGCGAAGATAGAGCTTTCGAGCGCAATGGAGACGGAGATAAACCTGCCCTTCATTACCGCCGACTCAACAGGGCCGAAGCATCTTGTAATGAGGCTCTCGCGCGCCAAGCTCGAGCAGCTCGTCGCAGACCTTATCGACAGGAGTATAGAGCCGTGCCGCAAGGCGCTCGCAGATGCAAACCTCAGCTCGTCGGACATCAACGAGGTGGTAATGGTCGGAGGAATGACCCGCATGCCGCTCGTTCACAAGGTTGTTGCCGACTTCTTCGGACGCGAACCGCATAAGGGCGTTAACCCGGACGAGGTCGTCGCCATAGGCGCGGCCATACAGGGCGGCGTGCTGGCCGGAGACGTAAAGGACGTTGTGTTACTCGACGTAACCCCGCTTTCCTTGGGCGTTGAGACCCTTGGCGGCGTAATGACTGCCCTCATTTCGCGCAACACAACGATTCCCGCCAAGAAGAAAGAGACCTTTACCACTGCGGCCGACAATCAGACGCAGGTCGAGATAAACGTGCTTCAGGGCGAGCGCCAGATGGCTTCGGACAACAGGGTTCTAGGTAAGTTCAACCTTGTCGGTATCCCTTCTGCCCCAAGAGGCGTGCCTCAGGTAGAGGTTGCTTTCGACATAGACGCCAACGGTATTCTGAACGTCTCCGCGCGTGACAACGCAACAGGCAAGGAGCAGAAGATAACGATAACGGCTTCTAGCGGACTCAGCTCCGACGAAGTAGAGAACATGGTTAAGGACGCAGAGGGGCACGAGGAAGAGGACAAGAAGAAGAAGGAGATAATCGAGCTTCGCAACCAGCTCGACTCCATCGTCTACTCGACCGACAAGCTCCTTGGCGAGAATAAAGAGAAGCTCGGCGAAGAGGAGATAAAGAACCTCGAAGAGGCTATTGCCGAAGGCAGAAAGGTGCTCTCCGAACAGAGCGACGACCTCGAAGCTCTGACCGCTACGCTTGCCAAGGTCACCACTGCCAGCCACAAGCTCGCTGAAGAGATGTACAAGGAGACTGGAGAGGGCGCAGGCGCTGAAGGCGCGCCGGGTGCTGAAGCCGGTGCCGCAGAAGGCGGCGGCGACGATGGCACGGTAGTCGATGCCGAGGTCGTGGACGACGAGAAGAACGACTCAACTGATTCTTCCGGCGAAGAGAAGGTTGGGCAGTAAGGTAGCCTTTACAGCCTTGCTTAGATAGAAGCAAAAAACAGAACGGCCCCTCCGAAGAGTTCGGAGGGGCCGCTTTTTTATTTCTGTGGTTTAGGAATTATCGATTTTTCAAGGTATCAAAATCGTACACACACTCGGGCGCTTTTACGGGGCACAGGCGGGTGTGTAGTACACATGCGAGTGTGCAACCTGAAGATAATCTGAAAATCAAAGATTACGGAATGAAATTAGTAATATCACTTGGCTTACATCTTGGGTAATCCAAGTGGCAGTTGTTGAATAAATGACATGTTCTTTTGCATAGTGACACAAGCATGAGCATCAAAGGAACTTCAATTAAAACACCCACCACGGTGGCTAATGCGGCACCAGAGGACAACCCGAAAAGAATGACAGCGGTTGCTATTGCCACTTCAAAATGGTTAGAGGCACCGATCATGGCAGCCGGTGCGGCGTCATGGTAAGAAAGTCTGAGAAATCTTGCGAATAAAAAATAACCTATAGCGAAGATAAAGATTGTTTGTGTGAATAATGGAATGGCGATCCACAATATAGTAAGTGGGTTGGCAAGTATGACTTCGCCCTTAAATGAGAAGAGCAGAAGCAATGTTAGTAGCAATGCGACGATGCTGACAGGAGTGAGCCAATGAAGAAACTTCTCATTGAACCATTCCATCCCTTTATATCTGATTATCCACTGTCTTGACATGTAGCCGGTAACTAAAGGTAACCCCACATAGATTGAGACCGAAAGTAAGATAGTTTGCCAGGGTACAGGCATGGAGTTTACGTTTAGCAACAATGCCCCCAGCGGGCCGTAGAGGAGGAGCATCATTAACGAGTTGATCGCAACCATTACCAGAGTCAAACTATCATTGCCCCTTGCGAGATAACCCCACATTAAGACCATTGCCGTACATGGTGCAATACCCAGGAGAATAGTGCCCGCGATATAGCTCCGCCATAGCTCTACCTCCTCACCGTTTGCAAGGATTTCCGTACCTGGAATAAAGTTTTTAAATAAGTAACCCAGAAAGAAATACGATATAGCGAACATGGTAAAAGGCTTGATAGCCCAGTTTATAAATAGAGTCATAAGAACAGGCTTTGGCGTCTGTGCCGACTTTATGACCTGGTAAAAGTCAATCTTTACCATGATAGGGTACATCATAAAGAAGAGACAAATGGCAATCGGAATGGATACCTGGTAGATCGAAAAATCGTTTAACGTTGTAGCTACGGCAGGAGCCGTCTTTCCCAAGACGATTCCGCCCGCAATACAAAGTAAAACCCAAAGGGTTAGGTAGCGTTCAAAGATCGATAACTTTTTCTCTGTCATCTCTATTTAAATCTCCAGACCGCATAAAATATAATACCCAAAAGCGAAATAGGGCTTATAGCAAAGAAGTATGCGTCATATATTAATAGATGGGACGGCTCTTGTATAATTGTACTACTGATACTGCATTTGGGCAAACCCTAAACCCTGGTATTTATGGGTAGAAACCAGCAGATAATCGGTAGTGCATGCGGTGCGTCTTGCCCGAAGTACTCTTGAATTTGTGGCCAGTGCTGCGTGCGAATTGTCAGAGTGCGTACTTAATTTGCACATGGCATTACTTACGAGTCTATAGCATTATCTAATCGGTCGAATTTGATTGGTATTTTACTCTCCATACGGGCATACTGTAGTGGTCTGCAATGGGCTTTAGAGAGTGAAATATTAGATGCGCACTCAGCGCTTTAACAGCTTGTGCCCCGAAAGGGTGAAGAGCCAAGAGAAAGTTTTAAGGATAGAGATACTGTTATGCCAAACGATTTTTACGAGCGGCTCGGGCTTTCCAAAGCTGCCACGGACGACGAAATAAAGAAGGCCTTTCGAAAGCTCTCCAAGAAGTACCACCCGGACCTTAACCCCGGCAACAAGGCTGCGGAGGCGAAGTTCAAGGAGATAAACGAGGCCTATACCGTGCTCTCTGACCCCAAGAAGCGGTCTGACTACGACCTAGGTGGTCAGAGCCCCTTTGGCCACGGCAGGGGCCCCTTTGGCGGTCAGGGCGGCGGTGGTTATCCGGGAGGCGGCGGCCATCCCGGAGGCGGCGGGGCAGGCAACTTCAACTTCGAAGACTTCGGCTTCGACGGAGCCGGCGGCTTCGAGGACGTCTTCAGAGACGTCTTTAGCAGAGGGGGCGGACGCCGCCGTCAGCCGCCGCAGCGCGGCGGCGACATTGAGTACTCTCTGTCTATCGACTTTCTCCATGCGGTAAAGGGCACGGAGGTAAAGCTCAAGGTGTCGAGAAGCGGAGCGCAGGAGGTGGTAAAGACCAAGATACCGGCAGGAGTACAGGACGGAGCAAAGGTGCGGGTCGCGGGCAAGGGGAATAAGGGTATTAGCGGCGGGCCTGCCGGAGACCTCTACATTACGATGCGCATCACCCCGCACGCCTACTTTAAAAGAACTGGCAACGATATAAGCATAGACCTTCCGTTAACGGTTGCAGAGGCGGTTAAGGGCACAAAGGTAACGGTGCCGACCATAGACGGCACGACTACCATAAAGGTTGCGCCCGGAACTCAGGGCGGTAGCAAGCTAAGGATAAAGAAGAAGGGCGTCTACGGGCCTAATAAGACGGCAAGAGGCGACCAGTATGTTATAATAAATATAGTGGTTCCAAAGTCCGCCTCCTTCGATTCGCTACGTCTGATAGACGAGTTCGAAAAATTAAATCCGACGGATCCGAGAGAGGGATTGTGGCAGTAAAATAGGCACTTGCAAAGGGGCCCGCGTCACTGGTCGCCAGTAGCAGTTTAAGGTTTTTTTCTACCTGACCGTTATAATAAGTAAGGGTAACACTATAAGGGTGAAGGGTCTGCACGGGCAGACCCGGGGGGCTGGAACGGACTCTCGGTATTAAGCCGGATTTCTGTCGTAAGTGTCTAAAGCGTCAGAGGCCGGTACAAGGAGAAAAGAGGTCCAAGATGACTGAAGAACTGGATGAAATAAAAGAGAAGCTCGCACCGGGCGCGTTAAAGGTGGTTGAGTCCGCCATAGAAGAGAGCCAGAATGCGCAGCATTACTATCTTGGCGTTGAACACCTTTTCCTCGCCTTCTCAAAGGTCGAGGAGACCTTCTTTCGCGAGGTGATGGAAGACCTTAACCTCGATGTTCACCACGTCATAAACTTTCTGAACGAACATCTGAGTATCTCCCGCCAATATATCGGCTACGGGCTAAAGATTCCTCCGGCAACGCAGAACGTCTTTCGTCTCGCTTCGGAAGAGGCGCAGAGGTGGGGCCGCGAGAAGTTCGAGTCCACCGACCTCTTTATTGCAATCTTTCAGGAGAACCACTCCCTGCCTGCCAAGGTCTTCAGGAGTTTCGGTCTCGACCCTGACTACGTTATGCGCAGAATAACGGTAAAGGTAAGGAGCAAGGAAGAGATGGAAGAGGAGCTGAAGAAGAAGTACGAGCTGCCGCCTAATATGAAACACTTTGCCGTCAACCTCAACAAGCTGGCGCGTTTCGACAAGTTGCCTATGGTCGTTGGCAGAGAGAAAGAGATAGACCAGGTGATGGAGATACTCTGTCACGTCGAGAGGTCCAACTCCGTTATGATAGTCGGCGAGCCGGGCGTTGGAAAGACCGCGCTTGCAGAAGGCCTCGCGCGGCGCATAGAGCTGGAGCCTGATCGCGTGCCCAAGAGGCTCCGCGATAAGATGATAGTAAACATACAGATGAACTCGATAGTTGCCGGAACCATCTTCCGGGGTATGTTCGAGGACAGAATAGAGAAGATACTCAAAGAGGTTCGCGAGCAGAAGAACATAATCTTCTTCATCGACGAGGCGCATACGCTTATCGGGGCCGGTAGTGCCATGGGCGTGCCGTCCGACGCTGCAAACATCTTCAAGAGTGCTCTTGCTCGCGGTGAAGTGCAGATAATCGGCGCTACGACACTTTCTGAGTACAAAGAGTACATTGCAGAGGACGAGGCTCTGGCCCGCAGGTTCCGCTTGGTAACTGTTGCCGAGCCGACGGTCGAGGAGACCAGAGAGATACTCTTTGGCATCAGGCCGCGCTTTGAGCAGAACTACTCCGTGCAGCTTACAGACGAGGCTGTTGAGACCGCGATCGATATGAGCCAGCGGTACATGCGGAGCCTCAAGATGCCTGACAAGGTCATCGGATGGCTCGACACGGCTTGCGTTAAGGTAGAGATAAACCGCCCGGACGAATCCGTGAAGACGTCCGACGTGATAGAGGTGATCTCTCAGGAGACGAAGATACCAAAGGACATGATCAGCCGCGACACCAATACGCGTTTTGGCAACATGGAGAGCGAGCTTGAGAGCAGGCTCGTAGGGCAGAAGGAGGCCATAGAGGCGCTAGCCAAGAGGCTCAGGCTGAACAAAGGCCCCTTGAAAGAGAACTTCTCCAAGCCAGACGGAGTGCTTATGTTCCTGGGGCCGACCGGAGTCGGAAAGACCGAGCTTGCAAAGAGCCTCGCAGAGTTTCTCTTCGGGGACGAGAAGAAGATAATACGGCTCGATATGAGCGAGTACAAAGACTCCGGCATTGCGGTCGATAAGCTTATCGGCATGCCGCGCGGCATAGTCGGCTCAGAGCGCGGCGGGCTGCTCTCAAACCCCGTGCGCGAGAACCCGTACTCCGTAATACTGCTCGACGAAATAGAGAAGGCGCATCCGTATGTATTGAACCTCTTCCTTCAGGTCTTCGACGAAGGCTGGTTGACCGACGGCAGAGGCAAGCGCGTCTACTTCAGCGACTCTGTTATCATCATGACGAGCAACATCGGTTCCGACGTCTTCAAGAAGTTTGTCAAGCCTTTGGGCTTTATGCCCGAGGGACAGCAGACAAGTGAACTGAAGGCCGGAATAATGAAAGATCTCGAAGATACCGTCTCTCCGGAATTCTTGAACCGCATAGACGATATAATTGTCTTCAACCCGCTTACAAAGCCGGAGGTCAAGGACCTTGCAGGCAGGTACCTCGAGAAGATAAAGAAGCATATAGAGGGGTATGG
>JADFVP010000038.1 GCA_015222595.1 Pseudomonadota bacterium | reverse complement strand
GCCATAGGGATGAACGCCTACTACTTCAACTCGCACAGAATGATGAGGCGCTACGTTACCGAGGCCTACATACGCTAAAGCGCGCGTGGGCCAACAAGCTGTTGTAATGAACACTTCTCCGCCAGAGTCTGCTCTCTCTGGCGGTTTTTTTTGTTTTTACCGCACAGAAAAGAGAGAGAACCGGCCCGGTTTCGGCGGGCTTTTTTACGCGCTTTCGCTCTCTGGCGTCGGGGTCTCTTCGAGCCCGTTTTCAGATACATCCAGACAGGAAAAAACCGTCATACTTTCAGCCACTTGGACTCAATTTTAGGCTGTTAAGTTTTCATACGGATTACCGATAGAAGTAGTATGTTAGTTATTATCGGTTTTATAGTCGTTACCGGCAGTATCCTTGGCGGATACGTACTGCACCACGGAAACCTTGCGGTTCTCTACCAGCCAACCGAGTACATTATCATCGGCGGCGCCGCCGTAGGTGCGCTTATCGTCGGTTCGTCCCCCAAGGTCTTGAAAGATATCTTGAAGAGCTTTAAGAAGCTTCTCGGCGGGGGCGGGGCGAGTAAAAAGACCTATATGGAGCTGCTCGGCATGCTCTACAACCTCTTCTCCAAGATAAGAAAAGAGGGCGTGTTGGCCGTTGAGGCCGATATTGAGGATCCTAAAAAGAGCAAGTTCTTTGCCGAATATCCCAATATTATGAAGAACCATCACGCCATGGAGTTTATCCTCGATAACCTCCGTGTCTTCGTCATCGGCATAGACCCGATGGAACTAGAAGAGATGATGGATATGGAGATAGAGACGCACCATGAAGAGGCGTTGCAGGCGCCGACCGCTATAACCGGGGTCGGAGACGCGCTTCCCGGGTTCGGAATCGTTGCTGCCGTGCTCGGTATCGTTATAACCATGGGCAAGATGAGCGAAGGCCCGGAGGCGATCGGGCGCAGTGTCGCTGCGGCGTTGGTCGGGACCTTTTTAGGTATTCTGCTCGCCTACGGGTACGTAGGGCCGATAGCGACCAACCTCACCGGAAAGGTCGCCGAAGAGGCGAAGATATATGAGGCGATAAAGGTGGCCATTGTCAGCTTTGCAAAGGATATGCCGCCGCAGATGGCGGTCGAGGCCGCAAGAAGGGTACTCTTCAGTAACGTTAAGCCGTCGTTCAGCGAGCTTGAAGAGAGCGTGAGAAAGAAAAAGAAGAAGAAGTAACCCCGGCCCGTCAGGGGCCGAATAGATACTGAAGCGTTAAAGAGGCAGGGTAGATGGGGCAGGAAGAAAGACCGATAATAATAAAGAAGATCAAGAAGAAGGGCCACGCCGGGCATCACGGCGGGGCCTGGAAGGTTGCGTACGCGGATTTCGTGACCGCCATGATGGCCTTCTTTCTTGTCTTGTGGCTTTTGGCCGTAATGTCTACCGAGGATACCAAGGCGGTCTCTCACTACTTCCGCAGCTACACCATCTTTTCCGGCGAGGCTGCAGGAGGCGCCACCGGCATGTCCATCATGACCGGCGACACGATACAGATCGCCGACGACTCCGGCTCGGCGGAAGAGGAGCCGATCTCAATGGCCGAGACCTTTACCTACAACCTCAGCAAGAATATAGAAGATAACCTCGAAGAGCTGAAGGACCAGATAGCGATCTTCACGACTGCCGAGGGCATACGCTTAGAGATCCATGAACTCGACAAGAAGCCGATCTTCAAGGTCGGCAATGCCGAGCTGACCGCAAGGGGAAAGAGGGCGCTGGCGATTATCACTGATGCTATCAATACCGTGCCTAACCGTATCTCTATAGAGGGCCATACCGATGCCCGCCCCTTTCCGAGCAAGGAGTACACCAACTGGGAGCTTGCCGCAGACAGGGCCAACTCTGCCAGAAGAGAGATGGTGCGTAACGGGCTCAGTATAAAGCGTGTCTCCAAGGTGACGAGCTTTGCCTCTAACGTAATGATAAACCTCGACGACCCGTACGACGATTTCAACCGCAGGGTGAGTATACTGATAGAGAAGGAGAAGAAGTAGAACGCGAAGATGTTGAGTTGACAACTCTGTTTTGACTACAGAACCGTGCCGAGAAAGCACGGTTTTTTTGCGTCCGGGTCATAAATATTTAGGCGGTAGACGGAGTTGTTGTTTTGGAAAGTCGCCCCGGAGGGCTGCAATTGGTACAAAAGTTTATTATGGAGGTGTCGGCTTCTTTGGGCGGGGGCGGAGGAATCGGTTTTGGAAAGTCGCCCCGGAGGGCTGGGCCGGGGTTAGAGGCCGCGAGAGGTCAGAAAGGTTTCGAGCTTGGCCTTTTCGCGCGAGTTCATATGCATAGTGCAGAGCGCAAGGCCGGGGTAGAGGTCCTTCTGCTTCTCTTTGTCCGCTGCCCAGACCACCTTGCAGACAGAGCTGATTTCGGAATCCTCTGAGCCGTCGGGCAGCATGAACTTAACTTCGAGCAGCGTGTTGGGCGCCTCCACGGATGAAGTCTGGAGGTAGATACCGCACATGCTTACGCTCTTGGCCTCGGCCGTGTGGAACCGGTGCATGAACGAGAGTGTCTTCGATTTTTTGAAGTGGCGGAACTTGGCCTTTAGCGTAACGTCGAGCCGCTCGAAGAGCCGCGTGTAGTTCTCTTCCTTTTCGGCCCTGTCGATAGTGACCTTCTTTCTTGCGGCCTCCTCGTCTGAGTAGATATCTACGGCGGGCAGCACCTTGTGGATGTCGAAGACCTCTAGGACCGCAGGGCTTACGTTCACGAGCTTGCTTATTCCGCCGTGCTTGGCGATCTCTACGGTGGCGTTAAGCAGTATCGCTATGCCACTGGAGTTTATGGCGCTTATGCCGTCGAAGTTCCAGATAAGGTTGATGTGCTCTTGCCCGGTGGCGACCTTTACTATCTCCTCAACAGGGTCGTGCGCCCCGTTGTCGAAGACTCCTGCTAAGTCTATGAGCGTTAGAGTCTCTTCTTTTCTTTGCTGGATGTCGAGCATTCTTTACCTGCGAGTTATTTAGTAGTGCGGTTAGCGCGGCCTGTCTTTTTAAGTACTGTAGAGTTAAGTGCTCTCAAGTGCGGTGTCTCGTGATTCCAAGAAAGTCTATCAACAAATGGCTGCAACTGCAAGAGAGGTTATCCGTCTTCCGTCTTC
>JADFVP010000203.1 GCA_015222595.1 Pseudomonadota bacterium | reverse complement strand
GTCCTTGGAGACGTCTGGAACCAGCAGAGGCTTCTGCTCCTGTGCCACCCATCCCGCTATGCCCTCGCCCGCTTCAAGCGACGTGCCAAGAATCTTCTCGGCGCCCTCGCCGACAACCACCCTGAAGGTAAGCTCGCCGGTGTCGGCGTCTACGAGCAGCAGCGACCAGTTCTTCGGCTCGAGCAGTTCGTGGATCTTCTCGACCACAACGCTCAGTATCTCGTCGATGTTGAGCGAGGAAGTAAGGGCCTTACCGAGTTCGTTGAATGTAGAGAGCTTCCGGAGCAGCCGCTCTGACTCTGTCTCCGGTACGCCGCTCTTATTTTCGGTCTTTGTTGTTTCCATTAATAGAACCTCATCACCCCTTTGATTTCTGTAAATTTACCTCAGGTACTTATAAAAATCAACAGTTTTCAGGCCTAAAGCAAAGTTTATATTTAGGGCCTGTATGGCCCCGGCCCTCCACCGCACGGAACTTTCCGCGAGGTAACACGTTTTTTCCCCTAAAAATAACTTGCAGATAAAAGTCATTGTTGGTACTATGTAACATTAATATTTCACGTCAATTCTGTTTATACAATCGGTCTTAGACGGGGTAATTAGCCCCTTACCGTAATTAATTGGAGGTAGAGATGAAGGAAGGTATTCATCCGGAATACAATGAAGCCAAGGCGCATTGCGTCTGCGGCAACGCGGTTGTGACGCGTTCGACCAACAAAGAGATCTCTGTTGAGATCTGCTCAAGCTGCCACCCGTTCTACACCGGAACACAGAAGCTTGTGGACACTGCCGGTAAGATAGATAAGTTCAACAGGAAGTACCGCAACAAGGGTGCCTGACCACGAGGTGTTACTGTGCAGGTTACACTTCTAAACCATACCCCCGAACCGGAAAAGACTGTCTGCCTTGCCGCACGTCTGTGTTACTCCGATAACGCGATAGCAGAGCTTGAGGAGAAGGTCGAGGGTATCGATCAAGCAAAGTTCCTTTCTAAAATTCTTGGAATGGGGCATCTGTCGGTTCTTGAACACGCCTCTTTCAGCTTCGGTATAGATGGTATATCGAGGGTGACGTCGCACCAGCTCGTTCGGCACAGGGTGGCGTCGTACTCTCAGCAGAGCCAGAGGTACGTCAAGTTCAACTCTCCGGAGTTCGTTCTTCCCGACACCATCGGATCGGACAGTGATAAAAAAGACCGCTTCGAGACCATGCTCTCAAGTATCTATTCGCTCTATAGCGAGTTGGTCGACGAGGGAGTGCCTGCCGAAGACGCGCGCTACCTGTTGCCCAATGCCGCATGCACCAAGATAGTTGTTACCATGAACGCCCGCGAACTGCTCCACTTCTTCAGGCTTCGCGGTTGCGAGAGGGCGCAGTGGGAGATTCGCGAGATGGCGATAGAGATGATAAAGCTTGCAAAGAGCGCGGCACCGATTATCTTTTCCGACACCGGGCCCGCATGCGTTAGCGACACCTGCTCAGAGGGCAAGATGACGTGCGGCAACCCGAAGGAGATTCGGGCCAAGTTCAAGTCGCTCTGAGGCCGGGTTCCGAGGCCTCTTCTTCCTCTTCGGTTCTGGTCTGCCCGTCTTGACGGTCTTTTTTTTGCCCGGCTCCGCGATTTTCTCCTCCTTTATAACTTTCTATAGTATTATGTGTGCCTCTTTGCCGGTCTGTTTTTCGGACGTACCGAAGAGGTTTTTACGCGGTTTTTTGGCGAGTACGGAGCCGGCCTTGACCAGTTTCGAAATAAAGAGCCCGGTAATTTCAAGAAGCGCCGTAGCGCTCTTAATAGTTAGGAAGCACAACAGGTTTTTATGATACGAGACAGATTAAAAGAGGTTGAGAGCAGGTACGAGGAACTGACTAGGTTGCTCTCGGACCCCGCAGTGCTCGAAGACCAGAACACCTATAAGAAGTACACGCGCGAGCACTTCGGTCTGAACGAAATAGTTGAGAGCTACAGAGAGCTTAAGGAGGTAGACTCCGAGGCAGCTGAGTACAAAGAGGCATTGGAAGGCAAGGACGAAGAGCTGAAGGAGATGGCCAAGGAGGAGTTGCCTGAGCTTCAGCGCCGCGAAGAGGCCCTTGTGGAAAGGCTCAAGGTACTGCTGCTGCCAAAGGATCCG
This sequence comes from Pseudomonadota bacterium, assembly GCA_015222595.1. GTDB lineage: Bacteria > Desulfobacterota > GWC2-55-46 > GWC2-55-46 > JADFVP01 > JADFVP01. Next base: position 2,046 of record JADFVP010000203.1, on the reverse strand, counting down.
AATGACGATAAGAGCGTTATTCTTGAGATAAGGGCCGGGGCCGGCGGAGACGAGTCGGGGCTTTTTGCAGCCGATCTCTATCGCATGTACTCGCGCTACGCCGAGCGCAATGGCTGGAAGGTTGAGGTGCTAAGTTCTAGCCCGACCGGGATTAACGGCCTTAAGGAAGTAATAGCCACTATAGACGGCAAGGGCGCGTATTCGCGGCTCAAGTACGAGAGCGGCGTTCACCGCGTGCAGCGAGTGCCGGAGACAGAGACCTCCGGCCGCCGCCACACCTCCACCGCCACTGTAGCCGTTTTGCCGGAGGCCGAAGAGGTAGAGGTGGAGACCTCGCCTGATGAGTTCAGAACCGACACCTTCCGCGCCGGGGGGCACGGCGGGCAGAGCGTTAACAAGCTGGAGACGGCGGTTCGGATAACGCATTTTCCGTCCGGCATAGTTGTCTCTTGCCAGGACGAGAAGAGCCAGCACAAGAACCGCGCCAAGGCGATGAAGATACTTCTGGCGCGCCTGCTCGACAAGATGACGCGCGAGCAGAACGACAAGATAGCAAGCGAACGTAAGGGGCAGGTCGGCACCGGAGACCGGAGCGAGAAGATACGAACCTACAGTTTCCCGCAGAACCGTATAACGGATCACAGAATAGGGCTCACGCTCTATAAACTCTCCGAGATTATGGATGGCGACCTTGTGGAACTGACCGATAATGTGATTACATACTACCAGACCGAGGCTCTAAGGAGCGCCGAGGGCGCCTGAGATTTTTTTGTGTCGAATAGAGAGTTTTTTTGGTGTCGAACTACCCCTAAAGCGTTCTCTATAGATAGCCGAAAAATAACAAAGTAATAGACAAGAAAGGCCTTTGATGGTTTATTGTATCGAGCCGGAACAGCAGGTAAAATCAACGGTTGGGGATATGGATAAGATAGTCATAGAGGGTGGTAACAGGCTTGTTGGTAGTGTCAAGGTAAGCGGGGCCAAGAACGCGGTTCTGCCTCTTATGGCCGCTTCTTTGCTGGCCGACGGCTGGATGACCATCACTAACGTACCGGCCCTTAGAGACATCTCTACCTTCAATACGCTCTTGGAACATATGGGCGCAGAGATCGAGTACGCCAAGGAGGCCGGAGTCCTGAGGATCAGGACCGGTAACATAGACGTCCCTGAGGCCCCTTACGACCTTGTGAAGACCATGCGCGCTTCGGTGCTCGTTCTTGGGCCTCTTCTTGCGCGCAACAAACGCGCGCGGGTCTCGCTGCCCGGCGGATGCGCCATCGGCGCGCGCCCTATCGACTTGCATTTAAAGGGGCTCGCTGCCATGGGGGCCGATATTACGGTAGAGCACGGTTATGTCGAGGCCAAGGCCGACAGGCTCGTCGGCACGCGCATACGGCTCGACTGCCCTACTGTTACCGGTACAGAGAACATAATGCTTGCTGCCGTTTATGCAGACGGACAGACCGTTATAGATAACGCCGCGATGGAGCCCGAGATAGTCTGTCTGGCCGATACCCTGAACAGCATGGGTGCGTTCGTCTCGGGCGCAGGTACGGAGACGATAAAGATAGAGGGCGTTAAAGAGCTTAGGGGCGTAGAGGTAGAGGTGATACCTGACCGCATCGAGGCCGGCACCTTTATGATTGCCTCTGCAATGACCCGGGGCAACGTCCTCATAGAGAACTGCCCGCTCAATCTTTTAGATTCCCTTGCCAAGAAACTTATTGAGTCCGGTTGCTCCATAGAAGAGCCGGCCTCTGGTAATTCAGTCCGCGTAATAGGGGACTTTCCCGTCAGGAGCGTGGATATCAAGACAGGGCCGTATCCGGGGTTTCCGACCGATATGCAGGCTCAGATGATGGCGATGATGTGCATCTCTAGCGGGCTTAGCGTAATAACGGAGACCGTCTTCGAGAACCGCTTTATGCATGTCGGGGAGTTGAAGCGGATGGGAGCCGACATTACCGTAGACGGAAAGAGCGCCGTGGTTCGCGGTGTGCGTTCGCTAAGCGGCGCACCGCTAATGGCAACGGACTTGAGGGCATC
>JADFVP010000202.1 GCA_015222595.1 Pseudomonadota bacterium | reverse complement strand
CGACAACCGGGCAGTGCGTCAACTGCCACAACGGCAGTACGGCCTCAGGCAAAACGCCTACCCATATCGCAAGCTCCAACGTCTGCGAGGAGTGCCACAGAACTAGTTCGTGGACTCCGGCGCGTTTTGACCACTCTTCTGCCGCCGGCCTGTGCTCCACCTGCCACAACGGGAGTTCGGCTACGGGTAAAACTGGCTCTCACATCACAAGCTCGAACGTCTGTGATGAGTGCCATACCACCAGTGCGTGGATACCGACCAGCTTCGACCACTCGGCTGTTAGCGCTCAGTGCTCCAACTGCCATAACGGAAGTTCGGCTACCGGTAAAACTGGCACTCACATCACAAGCTCGAACGTCTGTGACGAGTGCCATACCACCAGTGCGTGGATACCGGCCAGTTTCGACCACGCCTCTGCCAGTGGGCAGTGCTCCAACTGCCATAACGGTAGTACGGCCACCGGCAAGCCGGGCACTCATATCTCAAGCTCCAATATTTGCGATGAGTGCCACACCACCAATGCGTGGACACCGGCAGGCTTTAACCACGACTCAGTCAGTGGGCAGTGCTCCAACTGCCATAACGGTAGTACGGCCACCGGCAAGACGGGCTCTCACATAGCAAGCTCGAATATTTGTGACGAGTGCCACAGTACCAATGCGTGGATACCGGCCAGCTTCGACCACGCCTCGGCAAGCAACCAGTGCTCCAGTTGCCATAACGGAAGTATTGCCACGGGCAAGACAGGAGGGCACTTTGTTACAACGATGCAATGCTCCGAGTGCCACTCTACTAATTCGTGGGTGCCGACGCGCCGTTACAGCCATACCGCCAGTACGTATCCCGGAGACCACAACTCGGGCGTAGTCTGCCTCAATTGCCATCAGAGTAATACTCAGACAGCAACCTGGACAAGTGGCGGATACAGGCCCGACTGCGCCGGCTGCCATGCGTCGGACTACGAAGCCAACGAGCATAAGAAGGTCGATTCGCCACGGCTCTACTATACGGTCGGCGAGCTAAGAGACTGTGCAGGCTCTTGCCACCGCTATACCGACAGCTCTTTGACCACGATAGAGAGAACAAGAAATTCCAAGCACGATGCAAATGACGGAGGGTTTTAATATGCACAGCCTCTTTGGTCCCAAAATTTTAAGAGGTTTCCGTATGAAGCGCTTAAGATCGTCGTCAGTTAATGGAGGTTTTTAGTATGCGGAAGTTTTCACTGGTTGCGGTCTCGGTAGCGGCGCTCCTGGGTGTGCTCTTCTTCACTACGCGCCCGATGGCCGGCAGGGTAGTAGTGGACGATCTTGAGGTGGCGCTCCTCGGCGAGTGCAGCATTATTACCGTTACTTTCAACTTTCCCGTACAGTATAAAAGACACTTTCCGTACGCCTCAGGTGAAGACCTCAGGGTTCAGCTAGACGCAATAGTTACAGGCGCCGAAGAGGCAGAGGCGCTCTACACTCGCGAAGCCGTTCTGCTTCCGCCCGGCGACATAGGCGAGCTTCTTGATGTCTCATACGAAGGCAACATAGATGGCGGGCCGTACCTGACTCTCTTTTTTAGAAGAGCCGTTAAGTTCAGCGTGGCTCAGGGTAAGGATTTCAGAAGCCTTGTAGTGAAGGTGTCGCCAATCAAAAGTGCCGCGCCCTGTAAAACCGCACCAGAGGGAACGGAGCAAGATCGATAATGGTAAATCTCTTATGCACCCAAGCCCTGCGCGCACTGGCGGCGGTAATCTTCGTTATACTCGTGTTTATCGTTATCGAGAGTTCACCTGTTCGGGCTGCCGAGCCCTCAGTCAGCACGGGCAGGTACGCGATAAACCTTGCCTCGTACGCGGAAGAAATAGATACCGAGAGGCTGCCGCGCGCAGAGGCGCTAAAGAAGTACCGGCTCTATACAACCCGCCACAAAGAGGACGGTAAGGAGTGGTACAGGCTGAGGCTCGGCTTTTTCATCGACGCGAAGTCTGCAAAAAAAGTTATGAAGACGCTCCGCATGCACTATCCCGAGGCGTGGGTAGCGCGCGTTACCGATGGAGAGTGGTCCCGCTCTCGGAAGATGAGCATAAGGGTTGCCGGGGGGGCGTCTATTGCGAAGAAGGCGGCGAAGAAGGCAGTCAAAAAGAGTTCGGTAAAAATGAGCGTTGCTGCCAAGAGCGCAACCGGTGGCACAAAGACGATATCTAAAAAACGGCTCGGCGCGATTATGGAGAGCGCCGAGGAGGCGATGACAAAGGGAAAGTACCGGCTGGCTGCCGAGCTGTACACGAAGGTGCTTGAGTACAAGGGGCACAAGTTCTCCGAGGAGGCCCGCGAACTGCTAGGGCTCGCATACGAACGGAGCAACAGGGGCGCGCATGCCAGGGCCGAGTACAGGGCGTATCTGATGCTCTACCCCAAGGGCGACGGCGCCAAGCGCGTGAGACAGCGTCTGGCCGGCCTTGAGACGGCAAGAGCAAAACCGAAGAAGAAGCTGAGAAAGAGGAAGGTGGCAAAGCCGAGCACCCAGGTATACGGCAGCTTCTCGCAGTTCTATAACCGGGACGAAAGTTATACGGACCTCGGCGGTAATGTAGTCACAAACTCTTCCGTGTCGAACGATTTCGACATAAGCTACAGGAAGCGGACTCCGGAGTACGAGTTGAGCTCGGTCCTCATTGCCGGTTACGAGCTAGATCTCCTCGGCTCTGCCGAGAACGTGAGCAGAATAAGCCGCCTCTATGTAGACATGCTCGACAGGCGGCTGCATCTCTCCGGGCGTCTCGGTCGTCAGTCGCGCTCCACAGGGGGCGTGCTTGGCCGCTTCGACGGTGCGCTCGTAAGCTACCAGTACTTTCCGCGTGTCAAGTTCAACGTAGTGGCCGGTTACCCGGTAGAGACCTCTGCACTTAAGGGCATAGATACCGAGAGGTACTTCTACGGCATCTCTGCAGACCTCGGAACCTACGCCGAGAACTGGGACTTCAACGTCTTTGCCATCGAGCAGAAGAACGCAGGAATAATCGACCGGCGCGCAGTCGGCGCAGAGGTGCGGTACTACCATCCGGGTCGCTCTCTCTTCTCTCTCATCGATTACGATATCTTTTATAATGAACTCAACACGCTGCTTCTGGTCGGAAACTGGACGCTGCCCGACAAGACGATCATCAACTCGTCTATCGACTACAGGAAGAGCCCGACGCTCAGCACCACCAACGCGCTTTCCGGGCAGATGGTGGACAAGCTCTCGGACCTGCTCGACATATGGAGCGAAGAGGAGGTGCGGAGCCTGGCCGAAGACCGCACGGCAGAGAGCAGCTCGTTTATGTTAGGGGCGACACGGCCCTTAAATGAAAAGTTCCAGATAAGCGGGGACTTTACCGTGACCGACATAACCGGCATGCCGGCTTCGGGCGGCGTTGCCGTAGTGCCCGGTAGCGGGCACGAGTACTTCTACTCGGTACAGCTCATCGGCTCCGGTCTGATCAAGCCGACCGACACCTCTATTGTGGGGCTCAGGTTCTCCGACACCTCCACCTCGGATACCGTATCTATAAACCTCAACTCGCGTTATCCGATAAACAGGGCATTAAGGGTAAACCCCCGGCTCCGCTTCGATTTTAGCAAAGTACACAGGGATGGCGCAAAGGTCTTTAAGGTGAGGCCGTCGCTGCGCGCAGACTACTACTGGAAGCGGCGCGTCCGGTTCGAGTTCGAGGGCGGCATGGAGATGGCCTATGAGCGCGTTGCGGGCCAGAGAGACGACTCGACCGACTACTTTCTGAGACTTGGGTATCGCGCCGAATTCTAGCGCCGCGCTGGTGCCGAGCAGCTCTAACTGACCAGGTACGGCTACCTGTTGTCGGTAGCCTGAATCTTACGGCCCGGAACTGGATTTCGTACAGGTAACACACTACCACTGACCGGCCCCATGTGGCTGGGCGCGAGAGTGGTTCATATCTACTCGGGAATCTACTGGTGAATATCTTTACCCATATAAGGGCCAGGCTGAGACACCGGCGGGCCAGATCCATGACGCGCGAGGCGCTAGAGGCCGAGAGGCTCAAGAGGTTCAGAGCGCTTGTCGTGTATGCCAGCGAGAACTCTCCGTACTATGCCGCTCTGATAATCGGAAGCGGTATCGATCCCGCTAATTGTACGCCCGAAGACTTTCCCGTACTGACCAAGAAGGAAGTAATTAAGAACTTCGACCGTATCGTTACCGACAGGTCGATAACGAAAGAGAAGATCGAGCACTTTCTTTCGACCTCCAAAGAGCCGCTCGACCTCTTTGATGGCCGTTACTACGTGCTCCACACTTCGGGCTCGTCTGGAGAGATAGGCATCTATCCGTATTCGCAGAGCGACATGGCGCGCGGGCTCGCAAAGACGCCGAGTCCGCCGTGGTCGGGCCTGCGCAAAACCAGGCTCGCCTTCTTTGGCGCCACAAAGGGCCACTTCGCGGGCGTCACCTTTGCATCGATCTTCAAGAGTTCTGTCTTGAGGTTTCTCTTCCGAATGGAGACCTATGAGATCAACAGCCCCATCGACTCCGTAGTAGAGGGACTCAACCGGTTCAAGCCCGATGTGGTGGCGGGCTACGCCACTGCGCTAAAGATACTTGCGGACAAGAAGCGGCAGGGCGCGCTCAGAATAGCGCCAAGACTTCTTATGAGTAGCGGCGAGCCATTGAACGCCGACGACAGGGCCGTTATAGAATCGACCTTCGGTGCGCCTCTTATAAATTCGTACATGTGTACGGAGCATGTCTACATGGGGCTCGGCACGCCGGAGTACAAGGGGCTCTACCTCTTCGAGGACGACCTCATCTTCGAGCTTCACGACGACCACACCTGCGTAACCAATCTCTTTAACTACACGCTGCCGCTCATCCGTTACAAGATGGATGACGTGCTGCAACCGATAGAGGACACCGATCACCTCTACCCGTTCACCAAGATAAAGGAGGTGGTCGGGCGGAGCGAATACATACCGTACTTCACCAACGAAGGCGGCGCGGAGGACTTTATAAGCCCGCACATCATCAACGAGTTTTTCGTTAGGAACCTGCAACGGTTTCAGATGGTCGTGGTTGACAAAAAAAGTTTCATCTTTAAAGTTATAATAGACAGTTCTCTTGAGAGCGCGGCGCGCGCGGTAACGATCGAAGAGATAGAGGCGCGTCTAAAGGAGATTCTCTCCGAGAAGGGGCTTGGTAACGTAACGTTCGGTATAGAGAGGGTTGATGATCTGCCAGTGGATAAAAAGACAGGTAAGTTCAAGCTTATTATTGCGCCTGTGTAGACCCGGAAAAGTGGCGGCAGCAGTGCTTCTCACACTTCTGCTTGTTGGCTGCGTGCCGAAGGCGCACACACTTGCGCCGTACTCGGAGAAGACGGAAGAGGCGGCGGCCCTTGAGGCAGAGGCCGCCAAAGCGTGCAGTGCCGAGCGCAAGGGCGCCGTATCCGGCATGTCGAGCTTTACCACCGACGGTTGCACGCTCTACCCGGATGGCGAGTGGGTAGAGTGCTGCATAGAGCACGACAAAGAGTACTGGTGCGGCGGGAGCCGGGTGAAAAGAAAAGAGTCGGACCTGAAGATGAAGAGCTGCATTGCGAAGAAGGGTTTCGGTTATAGGGCAAACCTGATGTACCTTGGAGTTCGCCTCGGAGCCCATCCTCTTATGCCCGTGCCGTGGCGCTGGGGGTACGGCTGGAGCTGGCCGAGAGGGTACGAAGAGGCCGAAAAGAGGTCCCCTTCCGGTTCCTCTTTTAAGGCAGGCCCTAAGGTAAAATAGACGGCGTCCGGTCAGTCACGCCCTCGTCCTTTTTAGGCGGCCATGTGCAGGCCGCGCCGCCGATTATCTGCGGCTCTTTATCGAGAAAGATCCGCTTGATATTCTCCAGACACAGGTTCTCTTTTACGATCAAGAGCCGTACGGCGCTGTCTATGTCGCTCTGCGCGGTCTCAACCGGCTCGAGGTTGAAGTCGGTACTTATCTTATCGAGCCTACCGGCGAGTTCGAGGTCTTCGGCGATCAAACCAGCGTCATTGAATTGTATGTGGTAGTAGAGAACCTGTTTGTCTCTGTATTTTTTTAGCCCTTCTTTAAAGTCTTTCATGAGGATATCTCTCGTGTCGGCCAGCATTATGTTGATACTGTCCATAGCGTTCTTGTCGATTATGTAGTCACTGAGACTTCTTGTGTCACGCTGGGTGTCGCTTGCCCCGTCGGAGTCGGTATGGGCATCTACGACGATAATGACCACCCTGTCGTACCTCTCTATATTCTTCTTTAGAAGCTCTTCTATGGTATTGAAGCCGAAGTTATCCTTTATTCCGCCGTCCATAAGATGTAGGAAGTGCTCTTGTTTGTCCGGGTATTTCATGAAATCCTTTAGCGTCACCGAGTGAAAGATGGCGGGAAAAGAGGCGCTCGCCATTACGCCTTTGGCAATCTCGTACTCTTCGATATCGGAGTCTAGCTTTCTGAACTGTTCGTGCGTAAATGCGAAATGGTCGCCGAAGCTGCCCCTTGTTCCGCTGGTCGCATTCATGATCAGGTACGGGCGCTCCGGGTTTACGTCTTTGAACCGGAGGTTCGTCCCGCTCCTCTTTCTGTCGTAAAGGTGGTCGGCAAAGACCTGCGCCATTATGTCTGAGCGGTCGAAGGATGTGAACCAGTACCGAGCTATGTTCTGCGGCCACAACCAGCGCCAGAGCCAGATAGTGCGGTACGGTTTTGCCATCAGCTCTTTAACGAGCGTCTTCTCCCAGACTCTCTTTCGCAGCTCTGCTGATTCATCGTTATCGGGGTAAGAGATGGCGTAGTACGCCGCCGGCAGTCCACCGCCGGACACAGAGGTGATGACGTCTATTTCGCCCAAGATGTCGAGTTCCTCGTCGGTGTAGAGCTCTTCTAGCGCGAACATAATTGCCGCCGACCAGTAGCTTGCCCTCGACCCGCCACCAGAGAGTGCGAGGATTGCGAGCGCCTCTTTGTGCTTCCCCCTGTCTCTTGTTATGGTGTATGTGGCCCTTGAGTCCTTTTGGGTATAGGTATGATTTGTCTTTACATTGGTGTACGCGGTCGATACGCAGCCGGTTAGAGCGGAGAGTAGTATAAGTAGAGCTACTGTTCTGAGCATTTTTTTTCTCCTCGGCCATAAGCCGCTTCGGCTGTTCTCTTTTTAAATGTACAGTTTGGGTGTGTGGCCTCAGGTGATTGTACTCTTGGTTGCAACTGGCTGTCAACTCCGTTGCTCACTACGGGCCTGTTGACTGAACGGGTCTGGGCAGAAGAAGATTTGCAGGCAGTTCGGTCCGGGAAAGAGCAGTTAAAAGTGTGCGGGTATCGAAAAAAAAGGGCTACGGCAGAAGCCGTAACCCTTTCACTTTCAGCGCATAAAAAAAGGCCGCAACGCACTGATTTAATAAGTAAAAATCAGAACATTGCGGCCCTAAAATATGGTGCCCAGAGACGGAATCGAACCGCCGACACGAGGATTTTCAAACTGATAAAGCAGAAAAACACAACTCCTTGATATTGGTCCGATTTCCCGTTTTATACTTAAAAAACAAAGGGATAGAAGCAGTGAAAAGCTTCTATCCCTTTCGTTATTTTATGCCCTTTTGGATATTTTTTAGCACAATTTTAGCACAGTGGAAAATTGCGACTTGCACCTACAAGTCCGCACATTCTATCCAAGTTGAGAAGTAATGATTATTGGTAGCAATCATTACTTCTGTTGGTCTGGTAT
>JADFVP010000201.1 GCA_015222595.1 Pseudomonadota bacterium | reverse complement strand
GGGATGAGACTTGAAGAGATTCTTTCGCTTGAGTGGAAGAACGTTAGTCTCTTTAGACGCACCCTAACGATCGTTAAGTCGAAGAATCGGGAAAAGCGGACTATTCCCCTGAACGAACCTGTTCTTCAGCTCCTGAAGGCAAGGAGCGGGCTTAGACACCTTTCCAGTAGTTATGTCTTTACCTCTTCAAGCGGTACGAAGATAGACCAGGGAAACCTGAGGCGGGCTTTCATCCCGGCACGTAAAGAAGCCGAGCTTGAAGACGTTAGGTTTCACGATCTGCGCCACACATTCGCAACACGGCTGGTCCAGTCCGGGGTTGATCTTTACAAGGTGCAAAAGCTCCTTGGACACAAGACTCCGGCTATGACACAGCGATACGCACACCACTACTCTGAAAGTCTTCGAGGGGCGGTTGATGTACTTGGGCGGGAACGTGCTGAAATTAGCACAATTTTAGCACAATCCAAAAAAAAGGGGCTACAGCAAAAGCCGTAACCCCTTGAATTTATGGTGCCCAGAGACGGAATCGAACCGCCGACACGAGGATTTTCAATCCTCTGCTCTACCGACTGAGCTACCTGGGCATAACAATCTATTTTTATAAAACAAAGAGGCCCGGATGTCAAGTCATTTTGTAGCACCCTCGCGACGTTGGCGTCTATATCCGCGCAAACAGGCAGGGCAATTTTCTCGTTGACGCTTAAGCCTTGGCACCGAGACCTTTATTGGCAAAGCTATGACAGCAATAAATATAATAGGGTTTGAATTTGTTTTATAGAGTATAGTATAAATAGAGCCTATTAACGAGCGCGTCACGTATTTGGTCCAGCGAGCATTGGTAAGTTATTCAATCGAGGAGGACGTACGGTGCCAAGTGGAGTTGTCGAGATAAGAGAGAATATTCTGGTCGTAGACGATGACGAGTTTGTTCGCGAATCGACGACCCTACTTCTAAGGAAGCACGGTTTTGAGGTGACTGCCTCCGCAGATGCCACAGAGGCGCTGCACGAGTTTATTAACGGCGGCTACTCCGCCGTCTTGACCGACATCAGGATGCCGGGGCTCTCCGGCATCGATCTTCTCGGTAAGATTCGCGACATCAATACCGAAATTCCCGTAATCATAATGACGGCGTACGCCGACCTCGACTCTGCTGTGGGCGCAATCAAGAAGGGCGCCTTCGACTTTATTATGAAGCCGTATACGCCCGAGCATCTTGTGCACGCGCTCAATAAGGCGGTCAATTACAACCGTCTTATCCAGATGGAGAAGTCGTACAAGCGCAGGCTCGAGAGTGACGTCAGCAAGAGAACGCAAGAGCTTACCGACGCGCTCAAGAAGGTCAAGAGTCTCAGTAAAGAGGTGGCGATGCGCCTGACGTCCATCTCGGAGTTCAGGGATACGGACACCGCTGCCCATGTGAAGAGGATAGGCCTGTATTGTGCAAGGATGGCGCTCGAACTCGGTATGGACGAGGTGTTTATAGAAGAGCTTACGTTCGCAAGCTCGATGCACGACATAGGCAAGGTCGGCATACCCGACCGCGTACTCTTGAAGCCGGGCCCGCTCGTGCCCAAAGAGCTTACCACCATGCGCACCCATTCGGAGATTGGGCACAAGATGCTGGTCGACTCGGAGTTTCCGTCTCTTCAACTCGCAGCCTCCATAGCGCTCAACCATCACGAAAGATGGGACGGCTCCGGTTATCCGGGCGGGCTTGCAGGAGAGGCCATACCTATCGAGGGGCGCATAGTAATGCTTGTAGACCAGTACGACGCTCTGCGCAGCATGAGGTTGTATAAAGAGTCTATAGAGCATGAAAAGGTCGTTGAAATAATAACCGAAGGGGACGGCAGGACCGAGCCGGTTCACTTCGACCCTAAGCTGCTAGACGTATTTAGAAAGTGCCATCTCGCCTTCGACGAGATCTTCAGTTCCTGTCAGGCCTGACGTCGCTCTTAACCCTTTTCCCCCAAACCATTTTTCCGATTTTTCTCTCTCGTGCTCTTTTTCTGCTTCTGTTCTATAGGTGCGCTCTGCGCTGTCTCTACTAGCGGTCTGCTAAAGCGTGTTGCGGGGTCTATCCCTGCGGCCAAGAGGTACGCGGTGTAGCTTCTTAGCACTCGCTTGGTGTAACGGCGCGTCTCTGTATACGGAATAGACTCTATGAACTCGTCGCTCTTTAGCGG
>JADFVP010000001.1 GCA_015222595.1 Pseudomonadota bacterium | reverse complement strand
TTCCCGCAAGAGTTCAGGGGCCTCGTAGAGGCGGCGGGTTTTGAGGTTACCGAGCAGGTGGAGACGACCCCGGTCTACGAACTAATCCGTTACTTCAAAGCCACGCGGCTCGGTATCGGCAAGACGAAGCTCACGAGAACGTACTACAACCTACTGAACATTCTCTTTGGCAAGAACCGTTTTCTCTCTCGCGCACCCAACGCGTCGTACGAGCTGTACGAGACCCAGTTTATTCTGGCCAAGAAAAGATAGGAACTTGCGCTCTCTCGGCAAATACAAAAAATGAACGTAGCGATAGTCTTGATGAAGTACAACCCCTTTGGCGGGTACGAGCGGCAGGCGGCGCTCGTGGCTCGTGCGCTCGTGGCGCGCGGAGACTCTGTTACGGTCTTTGCCAGCGAATGGAAGTCCGACACCTCTAGCGAGTCGGCTCCGAAACCGGATGGCAGCGCGGGTAGTCTGAAGTTTCACAAAGTCCCTATTGTCCGCCTCTCATCCTGGCTGAAGGTCTTGAGCTTTGCGCTTCGCGCGCGGCGCGAGGTAAGGAGGACGAAGCGCAGCTTCGACTGCGTCGTTGCCTTCGACAGAACTTTAGAGATGGACCTTTACCGCGCGGGCAACGCCTGCCACAAAGAGTGGCTCGCCTTCAGGGGCGTACACGGCGGAGTCGGCGACCGGTTATCGGTCGCGGTAAATATGCTCCACAAGGTAATTAATACGATAGAGGCGCATATCTTCGCGCGCGTCGCAAGCGGTACCGCTCGCGCTGTGGTGCTCTCCAAGAGCGGGGCAGAGGGAATCGCGCGCCACTACCCCGTAGACGCGAACTCCTTTACGGTAATACCTCCGGCAATAGATCTTGCGCGTCTCGATACAGAGTCAGGGGCAAAGTCCAGGTCTAGAGAAGCGGTACGGAAAGAACTTGGCGTTTCACCAGGTGCCACCGGCTCTAGCGGTACGCATCTGCTCCTTCATGTCGGGAGTGGCTTTAAGATAAAGGGCCTTAAGAGCACGATAGAGGCCGTCTCTGTTCTCGCCGGGCGCGGTGTTGACGCGGTGCTGGTGGTCGCGGGCTCAGACAGAAAAGAGAGCGCGCGGTGTAAAACTCTGGCGCGGACTCTCGGCATAGAGGAGCGGGTAAAATTCTTGGGCGGCGTAGAGAACGTTGCCGAGCTTTACACTGCGGCAGATCTCTTTATAGTCCCGTCGCTCTTCGAGACCTTCGGGGTTGTCTTTATGGAGGCGCTCTACATGGGTCTGCCGGTAGTGGTCGGCGCGGGCGCGGGCGCGGCGTCCGCTGTGGACGAGGCCGGTACAGAGGCGGGTCGCGTTGTTGACGTGCCTGCAGTGCCTGAGAAGCTGGCCGAATCGGTAGAGGAGCTTCTGGCCCAAGAGCGCAAGTTCAAAGAGAGCGGCGAACTGGACGGAGTAAAAAAACGGCGAAGAGAGTGTGCGTTACTCTCTGCGCCGGAGCGTGTGATAAAAGAGTTTCTGGCCGAGATAGACGCTGCGGCCGGACTTTCAAAATAAAAAGTATAAAACAGAGAGAAAGAGAGAGCAGATGAACCGGTGCGGGATATGCAAGGCAGAAGGAGAGTTTCCCGTATGGCACGCTCGCAATATGCGCAAAGCAACCGACGAGCTTTTTACGTACTTTGAGTGCACTGAGTGCGGCGCACTTCAGATGGAGTGCGTACCGGAGAACCTTGGAAGCTACTACGAAGAGGAGTCTACTCTCTACGAGACGATGCTGCACATGAAGGCGGAGGCCGAAGGCGCAGAGGTCGCTGTCTCGGATGTGCTTCCCCGGCAATCGGCCCTAAGGGGTGCGCTTAGAAGAGCGGGCCGGAAGTTCGCTGCGTCGGACGGGATTGGCGCGCGGGTACTCGGCGCCTTCTACACCGCACCTGCCTTTCATGCCTGGTTCGCCCGGGCTGGGGTTACGAAAGAGTCGATGATACTCGACGTCGGTTGCTCTGTAGGCGAGCAACTGGCGGAGATTTCCGAGCAGGGGTACTACAACGCAAGCGGCATAGATGCCTTTATCGCAAGAGATATAAAGTACGATAACGGACTTGTGATCAGAAAGGGCACTCTGGCCGACGTTGCGGGCACGGAGCAGTTCGATCTTGTAATGATGAACCACTCGCTCGAGCACGCTCCAGACCCGGTCACAGTCTTCGCTGAACTCGGAAGGCTCGTAACGCGCGCCGGTACGGTGCTCTTGCGCGTACCGATCGTCGCATCCCAAGCGTGGGAAGAGTATTCAACTGATTGGGTGCAGCTCGATTGCCCGCGTCACCTCTTTCTCTATACGGAAAAGGCGATTGCTCTGCTCGCTAAAGAGGCGGGGCTGAAGGTCGATTTTGTAGAGTACGATTCGTGGGAGTTGCAGTTCTACGGTTCTGAGCTGCTGCGGCAGGGTATTTTAATCGGCGGCCACGACGGCTTTTTAGAGGACAGCGGCAAAGAGACCTTAGGCAAAGAAACTTTCGGTAAAGGACAGATGGAAAAATGGCGGGCCCGTGCCGAAGAGTTGAACAGACAGGGGCGCGGCGACATGGCGACCTTCTACCTGAAGGTGGATGCCGGGTCGAATGGGTCGAAAGATTCTAAAGACGAGAACGAAGGGTAAGGAACAATGGCCAGGCTGAGCGTAATAGTCGGCACGTACAACTATCTTAAGTACCTGAAACTCGTGCTCTATTCGCTAGAGCGGCAGAGTTTTAGAGACTTTGAGGTAATAGTTGCCGACGACGGCTCGGATGCAGAGGTCGGCGAGTGGCTCTCCGGCTATAGCCCGTCGTACCCGATAAAGCACCTCTGGCAGGAGGACTGTGGCTTTAGAAAGTGCAGGATACTGAACCGCGCGGTGGCCACGGCTACGGGCGAGTACATCGTCTTTATCGATGCCGACTGCATAGTGGCACGCGACTTTCTCGCTGTTCACTGGGGGGCGCGAAAGCCCGGCACATTTCTCGGCGGCAGACGCGTTATGATGAACAGAGCGGTTTCGGAAGCTGTAACAAAAGAGATGATAGCGGCGGGCCGCTTCGATGGCCTGAGCCTCTGGGGCGTCTGGCAGAGTCTGCTCGGTCGGACAAAGTATTATGAAGAGTGTTTGCGGCTCTTAGGGCGCGTTCGCGGAGAGACACCCTTTAGCCTGCTCGGCTCAAACTTCAGTCTGCATAAGAGAGATATTATGAGCGTGAATGGTTTCGACGAAGAGTACGAGAGCCGGGGCGGCGGAGAGGACACGGACATTGCGCTACGCCTCCGGGTCGCGGGAGTTAAGATGGCATCGGTCAGGTACTTAGCGCTTGAATTTCACCTCGGCCACGAGATAGTAGAGGCAAAGTCGAAGTCCGCAAAACTCTTCAAGAAGAAAGAGGGTGCGATAAAAGGCCCGGCGGACGCGAAGAACGTAAAGAGTTCTTTGGCGGCTGTAAAGCAAAAGGGGCGGAAGTGATGGCAATTAAGAGGATAATAAATCTGCGCTCAACTATTGCGCACTCGGCGTCCGAATATTACGCCTCCGGGCTAAAGAGCCTGGAGGCCGAAGGCGCGGTCGAGGTGGTGGAGGTGCTCTTCGACCCGCATGCCAAAGAGCAGCCGACAGAGACTGAACTGCCCGAAGCAGACCTTATTCTGCTGGTAGACTGCGGCCTGCCCGTGGAGTTTCCTTTTTTTAAGGGGCGCAAGATTCCGATGGCCTACGTCAGTATCGACTCGTGCCACAAGCTCGATATCCACAAGGCGTACTGCGAGAAGTTCGGCTTCGACTATATCTGGGTGGCGCAGAAACACGTCGTCGGCAAGCTCGGCCCGAAAGCCCGGTGGCTGCCTTTGGCCGCAGACCCTGCAACGCACGTCTGGACGCCCGAGATGGAGGCGGCGAAAAAGCCGACCGGACTTTTGGGCAGGTTTAGCAAGAGGCGTCACTACGACATCGGCATGTGTGGAGCGCCGTACAAGCACCGCAAAGAGTTCGAAAAGCTCTTTAAGCGCGCCGGGCTCAGCACAGACTTCTACTACCGCAAGCGGTTCGGCGCAGACGTTACGCGCGAGGTGGCGCGCTGCACGATCGGCTTTAATCTCGGCGCGGGCTTTACGGGCGTTAAGGGGCAGGACCTCAACATGAGGGTCTTCGAGACTATGGCGAACGGCAGGTGCATGCTCTTGACAAACGTCTACGACTCTTTGGGTTACGAAGAGCTTTTTACTGACAACCTCCACTACGTAACTTACAGAACCGCAGACGAGGCTCTGAAGAAGGCGCGCTACTATAAAGAGAATCCGGAGGCCGCGCGCAAGATCGCAGAGGAGGGGCAGCGCCATATACTTGCGCACCACACCTACGCGCACAGGGCCAAAGAGATTGTCGATGCTATTGGATAATGGGCTATTTTTGTAAGCGCGATTTTTGTAAAGAACGGCTATAAGTCGAATCCAAAGACAGATAGAAAGACCAAAGCAAAATAGAACGACAGAAGCGAAGAAAGAGGAGCATGAGCGAAAACGAAGAGATAGATAGAGCGGGCTACCCGGAGTTCGACGACTACCCGGACCTTGAAGACGTTAAGAAGGTGCTGGTCGTAATTCTCAAGAACATAGGCGACGTGCTCTTGACGTCCCCGGTCTTTGCGGCCTTAAAAGAGGCTATGCCGTGGGCCGAGATAGATGCTTATGTGAACTCCGGCACAGAGGCTATGCTGGCGCACAACCCCAACGTCGGCTCTGTTGTGATCTTGAATCGAGAGGCGTTGAAGGGCGGCTTTTCTCTAAAGCGCGCGGGCGAAGAGTTGCGGCTGTTAAAGATTCTTCGAGGCGGCGGGTACACCCTGGTGGTGCTCCTGTCGACCGGGTCCAGACCCGCCAACGCCGCGCTCTTAACCGGAGCCCCCGTAAGGGTTGGGCCTGAGCTTAAGAAGGGCGAGCTTTTCGGCAAGTACGCCGCGCTTACGCACGTGGCGCCGATGGTAGCTTCGGGACGCCACTATGTCGAGCGGCACCTCGACTGTCTCCGTCGGATAGGGATCTTTCCCGCGCAAGCTAAGAGAGCGACCGAGTTTTTCGAAGGGGAGGCCGCTGCTGAAAGCGCGCGGGCGCAACTGACGGACAGAGGCATAGATGTGGAGGCGGGCGAGCGGTACATAGTCGTTCACCCTACATCGCGCTGGATGTTCAAGTGCTGGACGACCGAGAAGGTTGCCGAGCTGGTAGATAAGGTGCAGAGCACGGGCACGAAGGTCGTGCTGACCTCAGGGCCGGACTCGAAAGAGCAGGAGTACATGGAGGCTGTTATGGATGCGCTTGAGACCCTTGAGACCAATGTCATAAGTTTCAGGGGCAGCCTCTCGCTCCTGGAGCTTGGCGCGGTCATACACGGGGCCGTACTCTTCTTCGGAGTAGACTCGGCTCCCATGCACATGGCCGCAGCAGTAAAGACCCCGGTGGTGGCGCTCTTCGGCCCGACGTTCGAAACCGACTGGGCTCCGTGGCCCTCCTCCGGAGACGGGCCAACCTCCAGCGATGAGCACACGGTCATAACACTCGATAGCTACGACTGCAGACCGTGCGGGCAGGACGGCTGCGACGGAACGAAGATAAGCGACTGCGTTACAGAGATAGAGGTCGAGACCGTCTTCGACGCGATCGTTAGAAAACTCGGCATCAGTCTTTAGAGAGCAGAGCGACAAGCCAGTTGCCCAAGACAGTTGCCGAAGATACCGAAGAAAAATAGATAAGAGAGCAGCAGTGAAGATACTATTTACCCAGTTCACCCCGCCCTTCACCCAGGTTCACAGTTCGCTGGTCGGGAACAAGAGCGCGCCGGAGGCGAAGTACCTTGAGTACTCCGACTGGTACTCGAATCTGCGTAGATTGAGTGCCGAGAAGAAGAGCGACACGGTAAAGCTCGTCTCGCTCTCGGAAACCGGAGAGCAGTTCACTATTTCGCACGACGGCTACGAGTCTCTCTTTTTTCCCGTAGAGAACAGTGAAGAGAAGTCGAAGGAGGGCAGGTGCGGCTTTTACGCTCCCGGGCTCGTTGACTGGGTTCGCCGGTTCGACCCGAACGTTATTCACATGGTCGGCACGGGCCACCGCATGGCGGACGAACTCTTAAAGGAAGGCTTTGGCCCCAGAAGCTGCCTCTGGGAGAGGTGCGGGCTTGAGCCGCACAAGTTCGACTGGCCGGAGTACGATCTGTGCAGGTTTCTGGTGCTCCCGACGGCCACGGGAATCGAGGTCGCCTCAAAATTTCTTCCGAG
This sequence comes from Pseudomonadota bacterium, assembly GCA_015222595.1. GTDB lineage: Bacteria > Desulfobacterota > GWC2-55-46 > GWC2-55-46 > JADFVP01 > JADFVP01. The sequence goes on along the minus strand of JADFVP010000001.1, from coordinate 11,127 downwards.
AGAAAAACTCATTAACTTTCCGCTCGGAGCGAACAGTACGCTCTTTACTCCCGCCAGAGGCGCAGAGAAGAGGTTCGACATAATGACGGTCGGCGGAACTCCCCGAAAGCAGTTGCATGTGGTTCGCGAAATCGTCCGGCGCAACAACCTGTCGTGGCTTCACGTGGGCAGCATAACCAAGGGCTGGCCCTTTTCCAAGCGCGAGGACTTTCTGTTCTTTAACAGCATGAAGAGCAAGCTTGGGCTCGCGCGCGTTAAGAAGGCGAAGTCGTACAACTATACGTGCGGCTTCTTCGACAACACCCTAATGCCGGGGTTGTACAACAGCGCGCGCCTGTTGGTGCATGCCTCGCTCGTCGAGGGTGCGCCGCGTTGCGTGCAGGAGGCTCTTGCCTCGGAGGTTCCTGTGGTGGTCTTAAAAGAGACCGTGCCGTATGTGGAGAAAGAGTTCGGTGTTGCGTGTGAAACTCACGAAGAGTTCGAGAGCGCGGTAATGGGAATTTTAGGGGACGAAGTACAGAGGGTGAAGATGGGCCGGGCGGGTCGCGAGTGGCTCGTAGAGAAGCACAGCCCCAAGCGGCTTTACGAGGCTGTGAACGCGGTTAACGAAAAGATAGCGGCCGAAAAGTAGAGAACGAAAGTTGACGGGCCACTTACGGGGTCATCAGCTCCTCTGCCCGTTCTTTCCACTTCTCTGCAAAGAGGGCTATGTTTCTTTCAGAGAGTTCGTCGCTCATGATCGTCTTGTCGAGGTACTTTATTTCCACCGGCCCTGAGCTTATTCCGTGAATGTGGTCGTACTGGGCGTCCATCCCAAGCAGTACCCGCGCCTTGTAGCCGTTGGCTCTGGCAAAGAAGGCGAGGTCCATCTCTTCGCAGAAGGCCGGGGTGTAGCGCGTGTCGAAACGGAAACCGGTCTTCTTCACGAATTCCATCGATATGGCAAAGAGGAAGCCGCTGACCACCGAGACCTCTATGGCCCCGCCGCTCCACTTTTTGCTTGTGTTGAAAAAGCCCTGTTTCTTCTCTTTCTTATACTTAGTAGTTGCAACCGGGTAGCCGTTGGGGCCAAGCTCCGTACACTCGCCTCCCTCTACGCCTACGACCGCCGTGTCGGGCATCTCTTTAAGAACGCGAACAAGCTCCAAGACTACGCTGGCGTTTAGCCAGAGGTCGTCGTTCAGTATAAAAAGATGGTCGCAGTCGAGTTGTTCTATACCCAAATTCCACGCCGCGCTCACCCCGACGTTTTCGGGCAGCTCGAGCAGTATTGAGTGCGGGGTCGTCTCAAAGAGCTTGCGTGTCTCTTCGGTGACCTCCGCGCCGTTTGCGACCGCGAGGAACTCAAGGTCCGCGATACAAGAGAGCGTGTTCAAGAGGCCGTGGACGGAGTGCGGACTGTGCATCGGCTCCTCCTCCATAAAGGCGCAGACCACGCCTATCTTTCTATGCATCCGTTACTTTCCTTTCTTCTTCGAAGACTTTACCTGGCCGGCCTTCTCCTCTATGTAGTTCCAGAACTCCGAGGCGTTGTTCTCGTACCCGGTCCTGTCGGCAGGGTCGGCTTTGTGGGTAAGGGCGCCGACATTGTCGTTGGTAATGAGGTTGCAGCCAGAGAGTGCCGCCTGATTTACTATCAGCCCGTGCGGCTCCGGCCATCTCGGCATGTGGATGTAGTTCTCTACGCGGTTTAAGAATTCGGGCATCTCTTCGTAAGGGATATGGCCCATCACCTCGCCGTAGTTGTACTTCTCCGCCAGATGCTCTCCGCGAAGACCGAAAAAGACTACATGCTCGTCGGGGAACTTTTCCCGGATATTATAAAAGCCCCGCGTCTCGGTCATGCCGCCGAAGGAGGCGTACTTTATGTCGCGTTTGCCTTTTCTGTCGGTAAATAGCTCTACGTCAACCAGCGGCTTCAAGATGTAGCTCTTGTCCGCTATCTCCGGGTAGATACGCTCGTAGACCGAGGCGTGGAGCGGCGAGAGAAAGATGCAGCCGAGCGCGCCGGTAAAGAGCCGCTTGTTGTCGCTCACCGGGCAGTACCCGTTCTTCCAGCCACTGCTGTTGTCGAACTTGCCATAGAAGTCTTCTTTAGTGATTACGCACTTTCTGCCGTCGCCGATAACCCCGTTGCACGGAAGAGAGTTGAGGCAGCAGATGTCTACATAGGTGTTCTCGCCGATAATGTAGTTGCCGCCGGAGATGATAGAGTCTATGAAGTCGCGCGAGAAGTGGTCCTTGGCCTCCGGGCAGTTCAAGACGTCGAAGAGGAACCAGAGGTCGGGCGTTCTGTGCTTGAGCACGCGCGACGTTAGCCTGAACTTTTTCGGCTTCATGGCCACTATCTTTATGTCGTGGCCGCGCTCCCTGCCCTCTCTTATAATGGCGCTCGTTATCTGCTCTCCGCCTCCACCGTAGTGGAAGGGGTTCAGATGAGAGAGAAAATTTATTTTAAGGCCCTTCTTCATGCTACCTCTGCCTTTTATTCGCCCCTTCAAAGAAGGCTTCGTACTGCTTTGCTATTTTCTTGGGGTCGTTCCGTTTTACGAAAAGGTCGTAGCCGCTCTGGCCGATCCGTGCCCGGGCCTCTTTATCTTTGACCAGAGAGTCGAGCGCGCCCGTCATTTTATCTATGTCGTTCAGGGGCGTCATAACGCCTCCCGCCCCTACGGTCTCCGGGTTGGCAGAGTCGTCGTAGGTTACTATAGGCACCTTCTGGCTCATCGCCTCTAGAAAGACTACGCCGTACGCCTCGTTAGAGGTCGGGTAGAGGAAGATATCGAAGCAGTTTATAAAGCTCAGCTTCTCGTCCTCGGAAAGTTCCCTCTCTATAGAGGTAATGCGGCTTCGGCCAAGCAGGTACTTGTACTTCTGATTACTCTTTATGGCGAAGTGGACGTCCGGATTATTATAGTGGCGCGCGATCTTCAAAAAGTGGCTGTTCTCTTTGCGCGCATTTCCGAGCGAGCCGATCAGTATTTTGTTTTCGGGCAGCCCGAAGTGCGCCCTGCCATACTTTACGTCGTAGTCCGATGTGTCGAACGGTGCATCTATCTGCACTATATTATCTGCGCCCGGTGCCTGTAGCGAAAGAACGAACTTCGAAAGCACGACGCTAGCAGCAACGTCTTTTACGTTCCCGGCTTTTCGCGGGCACATAACGGTCTGGGTAACTGTGGTAAGTCCTGCGGCCCTTGTTATGTAGGCGAGGTCTGTGCCTCCGCCCGGTGCCGCGTGGAGTATGTCTGGCTTTAGCTCCGAGATAAACCGGCCAATGTTGGGGTAGCCGGGTTCGTCGTAAAGGGTCGGGTAGGTGGCCTCGTACTTCTCGCTAAAGCCCCCCGCAGCCATAGCCAGCACGCTGATCTTGAACCGCGACGGGTCGAGGTGGCGGGCCCAGTGGTGAAGGCTCGACTGAGCGCCTCCGAAACTTAGAACGTGCGGACAGAGTAGAATATGGATCATCAGAAGAGCGCTCTTTAAGTGAGTGTCGGGTCGGGCCCGTGCCGGGCCGAAAACCCCGGTCGGTATGCTGCCCCGCCTGTCCTACCTGTCTGAGTGTCCAAAGCCGTGCACTTCTTTAAAGAGAACCCAAAGAGAACCCTACACTTCTTTAAAGATAACCCAAAGATAACTCGACGGGAGGATGCTAAGTAAGAAGAGTACCCTTTTTTGTGTATGTTGGCAAGCCCGGCGACCCGGTGGGGCCCGGTGGGTTTTCAGCGGAGAACAGAATCCGGTGCTTGAGACCCGTGGCTCAGCCGCCCTCTGAGAGCGCCTTTAGTTTAATGTACTTGGCCCGCGTGTACCCGGCGTAGAGCGTAGAGAGCTTGAAGCCGAGCGCGCCGTCCAAGAAGCCGAGTTTCAGTATATACATCTTGAAGAAGGTGAAGAGCGGTCTAAGGGTGGTGTCGGTAGCTCTCGTCCTGCGCCCGCTTTCGTAGAGCTCTTCGGCCCCAAGCGTGCTATAGCGTTCTGCGCGGGCGAGGTACTCTTCCACCGAGGCGTAGGTAAGGTGAATTAGCGGATTTTTGAGGTATCCGGCGGCTTTGGAGCCCCCTTCAATCTGAACAGCCTCGTGAACCCGCCTTTCATTGAAGCTCCCGGTGCTCTTTTTGTAGAGCCGCAGGTTGTAGTCCGGGTACCAGCCGCAGCGGCGCACCCACCTGCCACCGAAGTGGTTCTTGCGCGGGACGCAATAACCGTTCTTTTCATCCCGCTCTACGGCATCGAGTATCTCGGCCCTTAGCCCCGGAGTAACGCGCTCGTCGGCGTCTATGTTGAAGACCCAGTCGTTCGCGGTGCGCGTTGCTGCCAGGTTCTTCTGGCGGCCGAAGCCGAGCCACTCGTCTGTGTAGACGGTTGCTCCGTATGATTTACAGATTTCGACCGTTCTGTCGGCGCTGCCGGAATCCAAGACGATGATCTCGTCTACGAAGTCGAGGCTCTCAAGACAGTCGCCGATGTTGGCTTCCTCGTTAAGGACTATTATGGTAGCGGAAATTTTTTTCATAAGCGTCGGGGTGTAGAGCTTGCAGGGGGTGGCCTATTCAGCCGGTCAGCCGGCAAATTCTATAAAAGAGCACAAGCCGGTGGTAATTAAAGAACGCGCAGAGAGAGAGAGGAGTCTACGGGTGGAGGTCCGGTGGTATATAAAGACAGGCCGGGGCGCGCAAGAGTCGCGGCCTTCGGCTAAGCTCTACTAATCTCTTAGAGCGACTCTGCCTCGTCTATCAGCATTACCGGTATATCGTCTCTTATAGGATAGACAAGGCGGCAGCTGGCACATACTATGCCGGTCGCCTCGGCATTGAGGCTCAGTTTGCCTTTGCATTTCGGGCAAGCGAGTATGTCGAGTAGCTCTGCGTCGATCGTCATGGCTCTTCTCCTGCGGGTACTCTTTGACAGTGTGAATACAATAGTCCGCTCAATATTAACGGCACGGCACTTACCAAACCCCTATTTTCTTTAGGAATAGTTTGGAATATATCACAACGGGCAGTGGTTGTAAAAGTGATTTTTTCTCTGGATACCCGGCCTTTGGAGAGAACAGGAGCCCTCTTCGGAGCTGTCCGGTGTTACAGAGGCGTCTCTTCGGCCGGAGGGGCGGGGGGCAGCGCTTTTCGTCCGCCGGTTCTAATGTATTCAATCCCGCCTGCAATGCTTACTACCACCATAATGGCAAACCACATCAGCGAGAGCGTAAGGGCTTCTTCAGCAGTGGCGCCTGCACGGGTAAAGAGGTAGACGAATGCACCCTCGCGTATACCGAGCCCGGCTAGTGAGACCGGGAGCATGGAAATGACGGTGGCGAGCGGGATAAAGAGGAAGAAGTAGATGAGAGAGAGCTTCATGCCGAGCCCGATGCTGAGCAGCCAGTAGCAGATTATCATGGAGGCCTGAATGACGATAGAGTAGCAGAAGACCCTAATAAGTATACCGGGGTGCGACTTGTAGCCCATAAGGGCCTTGTAGAGCGAGTCTATCTTTTTGTTAATGCCATAAAAGTGGATCCTGGTCATTATGGACATTGCCCAGTTGTGCAGAGGGCCCACCCAGATAATGAGGCTCGCCGAGCAGTAAGCGGCAATGAGGGTGAGCAGAAAGCCCGGCAGCGGAGTGCCCTTAATGACCGGGTAGCCGACTACGGTGGCAATGGACGTTAAAAAGATGAGGGCGGTAAAGCCGGAGTACCTGTCCATGAAGATCGAGGTCACCGAAACGTCTCCGCGGTGCGACCTCTTGTAGAGGTAGTACCCTTTTATGACGTCGCCGCCGACCATTGTGGGCAGAAAATTGTTGAAGAACATGCCGATGAAGTAGATGGACAGAAGTTTGCTGTACGGGATATACATGTCTTTGTTCAGTATCGTTCTCCAGCGGAGCGTGGAGAGGAGCTGCGTGGCAACAAAGATCAGCCCCGTGGCGATCGGAAAGAGCGGGTTGATGGAGAGCGCGGTCTCAAAGAAGCGCTCGGAGTTGATGTTCCTGAAGAGGAAGAAGAGGATAGCGCCGCTGATGCATATCTTTACTATTGTAGAGATGACGCTCTTCATTTCAGAGGCGCTTCTTTCGCTGCAACGGGCGAAGCTTTCGGCGCGGTATCAGAAGCCGCGCTCGCTTTTGTTCCGGCGGCGTTCTCTGTTCTCTTGGAGGCAGAGCGTCTCGGCGCGCCTCTTCTGGCCCGTGGTTTAGGCTTGGGCTTTATCTGTTCGGGCGCAACAGTAGCGGGCTCGTCTGCTCCGGTGGCGCCAAGAGGAGAGCTTCCGAGGTGGAGCTTTACCGTATAGATCGGTTTGCCCTGACTCTCGTGGTACGTTCGCGCCAGCACCTCAGCCAAGAGGCCCATGACGAGAATCTGCACGCCGAGTATGATGAGCAACACAGATAGAAGCAGAAGCGGTCTGGAGCCAATGCTGTGGCCGAGTATGACTTTGTCGAAGCTCAGGTAGAGCGCAATGAGAAAGCCGATGGCTCCGAGCGCGAGCCCTATGGGGCCGAATGCGTGTATGGGGCGCGTGGCAAAGGTCTGGAGAAATTTTACCGTAATGAGGTCGAGTATAACCCTTATGGTCCGCGAGATGCCGTACTTGCTCTTGCCGTACTTTCTCTCGTGGTGGGTCGTCTCCACCTCTGTAATACTCGCGCCGTACCAGTTGGCTATTGCCGGAATAAAGCGGTGCATCTCGCCGTAGAGGCGCACGTTCTTTATGACCTCTTTTCTGTAGGCCTTGAGCGTGCAGCCGTAGTCGTGGAGCTTTACGCCGGTTACCTTGGAGATAAGGCCGTTGGCTATCAGCGACGGTAGTTTTCTCGATATAAAGGGGTCTTTGCGTCTTTTGCGCCACCCCGAAACAACATCGAACTCTTTTGCCTTTTCGAGCATGTGCGGAATATCCGCCGGGTCGTTCTGAAGATCAGCGTCCATGGTGACAATTATGTCGCCGGTTGCGTGGTCGATACCTGCTGCCATTGCAGCGGTCTGGCCGAAGTTGCGCCTGAAGGAGACGACCACCACCCTGTTGTCCTTTGCGTTCAGTTCAGATAAGACCTTGAGCGTGGCGTCGCGAGAGCCGTCGTCCACGAAGAGCATCTCGTAGTCGCGCCCCGTCGGGTCCATCGCCTCGGTTATCGACGCGTAGAGGTACGGCAGGCTCTCCTCTTCTTCAAAGACAGGGATTACTATGGATACGGATTCGGACAAGTGCTAACCTCCATTGGTACTATTGTATAAAATTGGCTCCGCAAGACTGCATCGAAGCCGATACTGTTTCAGGATAAAAAAAACTCCATCAAAATTGCTTTGCTACTGGGCTGCTGCTCTGCTGCCCGGAAGCAGACAGATATACGTTACAGTACTCTTATCGCATGAATCTTGTATAACTTCAACTACTTCGGCCCTGTACTCTACTGCACGCCAACTCTTCGCGCCTGTCTCATCTTAACGAAGTACTTCTCTATGTAGGTGGCCGCTATGGCGAACGTCGAGCCGAGCAGCGCACCTGCGGCAACGTCAACCGGGTAGTGCACCCCGACATAGACCCGCGAGTAGGCGACAATGCAGGCAAAGGCCATAAGAACGGGCGCCAACTTGGGATACCTGAGCGAGATGAAGAGCATGGCCGCAAAGATATTGGTGGCATGGCCCGAGGGGAGCGAATAAGAGGAGCTGCACCCGACAAGAAGCTCGGCGCTCTCAATGGAGATGCAAGGGCGCGCCCTGCCGATCAGCTCCTTTAGTCTCTGTACCAGCCCGTCGCTAATTATAATAAGGAGTATGAGCGTAAAGAGGCCGCTTGTGTCGCGCCTTCTGTAGAGCCCGAAGAGGCCAGCGAGGATAAGAACGATAATGATAAAGAGGTTCAGATCTTCGGTGATAAAGGGCATCAGAACGTCCAAGAACCCGGCCTTGAGGGTCGAGTTAAAGAGCGTGAAGAGCGTATGGTCGAATTTTATTATAGACTGCATACGTCTGTGCCTTTAGTTCTTTATAGCGTTGTAACAGCTATGTTTGACGTTTCGAACATTTTCTATCGATTGCATACGTCTGTGCCGTTAGTTCTCTTTAAAAGTACCGCGCTTGGCCTTTAGCAGCCGCTCTATAGCTTCGGCGACCGTTGCGGGGGTGATCTCGCTCATGCACTTAGGGTCGCGTCTGCCCTCTGTTTTCGGCAGAGGACACTCGCGCTTAAAGCACGGGCTGCACTCCGTGCCGATGCGGAGCACAAGATGTTCTTTGCCGTACGGCCCGGTTCTCCACGGAGCGGTCGGGCCAAAGAGCGCAATGGTGGTCGTGGACATGGCAGCCGCCAGGTGCATCGGCCCTGTGTCTACGGTAATGGCGAACTCGGCCATGCCAAATAGTGCGGCAAGCTCCTTTAGGCTGGTGCGGCCCGCGAGGTTCGTCGCTCCCGCCCCTATACTCTCAGCCATCTGCTCTAGCCCGGCCCTATCTTCTGACGTGCCGACTATGAGCGCGTGCAGAGAGTACCGTTCGCTAACCGTTCTCGTAAGCTCTATGAAACTCTCGTCGCGCCACTCCTTGGTACTCCAGCGGGCGCGAGGCACGATGACGAAGAATTTTTTTCTGTCTTTGGAACTATGGGCGGAACTATGGGCGGAAACAGGGGAGTCGATTGAGTCGGTATCTGCCGCCTCTGCTACCAGCTCCTCCGCGCTTGCTCGCTCTTCGTCGGTAATGTGGACGGGAAAGACAATTCCTCCCTCTACCTTACCCCCGGCATAGAGCGCAAGATCGAGGTACCTCTCTACCGCATGCTTTTCCGGGTCGTATGGTGGCAGACGGTCGTTTAGTACAATGCTCGACAGCTCTCTGCCTCCCCCAAAACCTATTCTGCGTTTGCCTCTTGAGAGCAAAACCCAGAGCGCGCTTTTGAAGAGGCCCTGAAAGTCTATTACCATGTCGTAGCGCCGGGCCCGGAGTCTTTTTGCGACCCTCCAGTTCTCTTTAAAAGAGCGGCTCCAGCCCTTGCGCTTAACGACTATTACGTTATCTATAAGCGGGTTGCCGACGAGAAGCACAGAGGCGGCCTCCTCAACGATCCAGTCGATCTCAAAGTCGGAGTCTTTCTTTTTATAGCCCTCCTTCATGGCGAAGAGAGCGGGCAGGGTGTGGATAACGTCACCGATGGACGATAGTTTTACTATAAGTACCTTCAAGCCGTTTCATTCTCCATCTGGGCGAGTATCCACTTTACGGCTTTGCCGAGATCGGCGGCCGCAAAGTCCGGGGCCTTCTCGCTTCTTTTCAGCTCGACTTCGCCAAGCCCCGTCATTACCATTACCGCAGTAGCTCCAACGGCGCGGGCAAGCTCCATGTCGCTCCTTTTGTCACCGACAACGTAAGAGCGCGCAGTATCTATAGAGTGCTTCTCGGAGGCAGAGTCTATAAGTCCGGGGGCCGGTTTTCTACAGACGCAGCCGTCGTCCGGGTGGTGTGCGCAGAAGTAGAGGGCGTCCAGGTAGGCGTCTTCGGCGTCGAGCAGCTCTATGAGGCGCGCGTTCACGCTCTCTACCTGCTCCTCAGTGGCGTAGCCGCGCGCAACCGCGCTCTGGTTGCTTACTACAACCACGGGTATCCTCTTTAGGTTCAGCTCTTTTATCGCCGCCGCCGCACCGGGCAGAAGCTCAAGGGCTTCTGGGTCGGACATGTAGCCGGTGTCTACGTTAATCGTGCCGTCGCGGTCGAGAAAGACCGCTGCCGAGTTATGCTCTTTCTTTTTCATCTTATTCTGGGTCATCTGTTTTCCGTTACTTGGTTTGTTGCGGGTTCTTCCTGCCGGTCTTTTATAGTCATAAGCTTCTCAGCTGCCTCTATAACCGCCTCCGGCGTAATCTCTCTAAGGCAGTTGTAGTGCTTTAAAGAGCAGGTGCGCTCAAAGCAAGGGCTGCATTCAAGAGGAACTCTCAGTACGATAGAGTTTTTACTGAGCGGCCCCGTGCTCTTGGGCTCTGTCGAGCCGAAAATAGCTACCGTCGGCACGCCTAGAGCCGAAGCGATGTGCATGGCCCCGGAGTCGTTGGTTATAAATACCCCGACGCGCGGCAGCAGCGCCATGAACTGCCGGAGCGAAAGCCGTGACGTTACGTTTAAGTCCTTTACCGTAACAGCCTTTGATACGGCTCTCGAAGTCTCTACGTCTCCCGGGCCGCCAAAGAGCACGGGCAGTGCGTTCTGTTTCTTTGCAAAGTAGTTTAGCACGGCGGCAAAGTTCTCGGCGGGCCACTCCTTTGCAGGGCCGTAGCTCGCGCCCGGAGCAACTCCTATAAGGGTCTCGGTGCCGAGCGCAGCGTCTTTGCTAAAGCCGTCCACCCAAGCGTGCTCTTCTTCCGATACATAGAGCCGCGCCAGAGGAGGAGTGGATACAGGAGGCAGTCCGAGAGTCTCTACGAGGTGGAGGTAGTAGAAGACCTGATGGCGCGCCGTTATTTCGTCCGTTACCTCAATAGGGTGGGTCAGCAGCCGCGAGCGAAAGTCGCGCGCGTAACCGACACGAATCGGAATGCGTGCCAGTCGCACGATGAAGGCAGCGTCGAAGGCGTTCTGAAAGAGCACCGCCATATTAAAACCGCGCTCTCTAAGTTCGCGCGCCAGCCGACGTCTGCCGCCGAGGCCCTTGTGCTCGCCCTCGCGTTTGTACTCTATGATCTCGGCGACCGCCGGATTGTTCTCAAAGATCGGCATAACCACAGCCTTTGCAAGCACCGATATCGTCGCCTCCGGGTAGAGGGTTGCAAGGGCCTCTAGCGCGGGCAGGGCCATCACTGCGTCGCCTATCCAGTTGGGCACGCGAACGAGAATCTTTTTGCTGCTCTCTACGATATTAGACACTTGATCCGTTACTCTTTCTAAAAGCCGAGGGGCTGTAGTTGACCGCTTGCAGGGCCGGAGCGTTGTTTGTAAGGCCGCTGCCGCAGGCTCCGACCAAAAACAGATTAATCATATAGTATATTATAAATCGAAGGGCGTGAAAACCCTTTTTGTCGATCTTAAGTCTGCTTTAAGCTCGGCTCAAAAGTTACACTTGCATATCGAAAGGCGTATAAGGTCTGCCCGAACGATAGGATAAGTCGATAAAAAACGGGGTTTACCGCTAAACGGTC
>JADFVP010000200.1 GCA_015222595.1 Pseudomonadota bacterium | reverse complement strand
TTTAAGACCGTTGTCGAGGAGGTAGGTGATGAGGATCTTCAGATTTCTCTTCCCGAAGCCGTTGAACTCGATCCTGAGGCCGTGCTCGACGATGTTATAGGCGTAAAGCTCGACTCCAACGAGTTCGGGCGCATAGACGCGCAGACCGCTAAGCAGATAATCATACAGAAGGTAAGGGACGCCGAGCGCGATATCGTCTTTAAGGAGTATACCGACAAGAAGGGCGAAATCATCACGGGAATCGTTCACCGCTTCGAGCGCGGAGATATAATAGTCGATCTCGGAAGGGCCGAAGCGATACTGCCGAAGAAGGAGCAGGTACGCAGAGAAGGCTACAGGCAGGGCGAGCGCATAAGGGGCATAGTCCTGGACGTGCTCAGCGAGTCGCGCGGCCCGCAGGTAGTGTTGTCGCGCACCCATCCCGGTTTTCTGATAAAACTTTTCCAGATGGAGGTTCCCGAAGTATACGAGGGAATCGTTGAGATAAAGGGCGCCGCAAGAGAGCCCGGAGACAGGGCCAAGATTGCGGTGGTCTCCAACAACTACGACGTAGATCCTGTAGGGGCGTGCGTTGGAGTCAAGGGCTCAAGGGTTCAGGCCGTTGTGCAGGAGCTGAAGGGCGAGAAGATAGATATTATCCACTGGTCGGAAGAGGCCGCTATCTATGTGAAGAATACGCTCTCTCCGGCAGTGATCTCAAAGGTGATAACCGACTCCGACGAGCATGCAATGGAAGTTGTGGTCCCCGACGATCAGCTCTCGCTGGCCATAGGCAAGAAGGGGCAGAACGTGCGCCTTGCTGCAAAGCTGACGGGCTGGAAGATAGATATAAGGACCGAGACCGACGGCGCCGGTGGCGAGTCGCTCTCTCCTGAAGAGGCGCTGCGCAAGGAGATAGAGGCGTCTGATGCCAGAGAAGAGGCTAAAGAGAAGAGCTCCAACAAGAGCAAAGATGCGATAAACAGCGCTCTGATGGACGCTCTCAAGCAAGAGGCAGGTAACGAAGAAGAGGCCGAAGAGCCTGATGTTGAAGAAGAGGCCGCGGAGCCTGATGTAGAAGACTCTAATGATGAGACCGCAGAGGCCGCAGAGGCGGATAAGGTGGAAGAAGAGGCTGCCGAGCCTGATACCGCCGATTCTGAAGATGAGGTTCCAGAGGAAGAGCCGGTCGGTTGATCCCGGCTCTTGAGGTTCTGCCCATGCCCACTTCTATTAGAACCTGTGTTGCATGTAGAGCCACAAGAGAGAAGAGCGAACTTGTCAGGATGGTTGCCGTAGAGGGCCACGCCGTTATAGATGAGCAGAGCAGCATGAAAGGCAGAGGCGCATACATCTGCCGAAGAGCCGAATGTGTCGAGGTGGTAGCGCAGAACAAGGGCCGCCTCTCAAGAGCATTTAGAAAAGAGACTGAAGCGCCGGATGCGGACCTGTTCCGTAAAAGGCTTGGGTTGTTTAAGAGTTCTAAACAGAGTTGAAATGCCTACAGAAGATAAAGAAAATGAGAATGGGCAGAATGCGGTAGTTGAAAAACGAGTTAAGTCTACCGTTATAAGGCGCAGGTCCGCAAGCTCCGCTGCAAAAATTGCTAAGAAAGAGGCCGATGTCATAGAGGCCGAGAGCAAAGAGAAGGCTGCGGAGGAGGCAAAGGCAAAGCCGAAGAAGGCTGCTGCGCCTAAAAAGGCAGTTGCGGCGTCTAAGAAGACGGCTGAACAAGAGCAGGCACCGGTCGAAGCGGTTGCGTCAGAGACGCCGCCCAAGAAGACGGCTGCCAAAAAGAGCGAAGCCGCACCCGAAAAGGTTGTGTCCGCAGAGCCTGTAGCCGAGAAGCCGAAAGCGGCTAAAGAGGCCGAGGCAAAGCCCGCCGCCCCGGAGGCAAAGACAGCCAAGGCTGAAGATAAATCTAAGGCCGGTAAGCCTGCGGCCGCTAAAGAGGTAAAGGTATTCGGCAAAGAGCCCCCGGCCAAGAAGTTCTTCCCGCAAAGAGTGCAGGGCAAGAAGGGCCGCCGTTTCAGAAATAGAGAGCCGCAGCGCCGCAGACACCAGGTGGTGCAGAACCGCGCGCTCAAGAGCACGGAGATAACGGTTCCCACAGGCGCGTCGCGTGTCGTGCGCATAGTGGACGCAATAAGCATAGCAGAGCTTTCGCAGAGGCTCGGAGTAAAGGCCGGAGAGATCATAAAGAAGCTGATGGGGCTAGGCATTATGGCCACCGTCAACCAGTTTATCGACCTCGACGCGGCAACCCTTATTGCGCAGGAGTACGACTTTGTGGTAGAGAACGCCGCTGTTGCCGAGGAGACGCTCTTGGATAGCGCGCTCGACACGGAGGCTAGCGGTACGGTGGTAACACGCGCACCCGTAGTGACCGTTATGGGGCATGTCGATCACGGTAAAACCTCGTTGCTCGACGCCATACGTGAGACCAATGTCGCTACAGGAGAGGCCGGAGGCATCACCCAGCACATAGGCGCCTACCACGTCCATCTCGACAAGGGCGACGTTACCTTCCTCGACACGCCGGGGCATGAGGCCTTCACCACAATGAGATCGCGCGGAGCGAAGGTCACCGACCTTGTTATTCTCGTGGTCGCTGCCGATGACGGGGTTATGCCGCAGACCATTGAGGCGATAAACCACGCCAAGGCCGCCGAGGTTCCGATAATAGTAGCTATAAACAAGATGGATCTGCCCGAAGCTGACTCGACCAGGATCAGAAATGAGCTTTCGAGCTACGAACTGATCTCTGAGGAGTGGGGCGGAGATACTATCTTCATGGAGGTCTCGGCCAAGCAGCGGACCAACGTAAAAGAGCTGGTCGAGATGATACTGCTTCAGGCCGAAATCCTAGAGCTGAAGGCATCCGTAGAGACGCCGGCAAAGGGAATTATAGTAGAGGCGCAGCTCGATAAGGGACGCGGTCCTGTTGCCACGGTGCTGATTCAGAGCGGTACGGTCAAGGTCGGAGACGCCTTTGTCTCAGGCGTGCATCATGGCCGTGCAAGAGCTATGTTAAGCGACCGGGGTGTTAGAATTGAGAGCGCAGGGCCGTCCATGCCGATCGAGGTTCTGGGGCTCTCGGGAGTACCCGAGGCCGGAGACACCTTCCATGTCGTCAAGGATGAAGCGACCGCCCGTCAGATTGCCTCCATAAGGGCGCAAAGAATAGCTGACAAAGATCTCGAGCAGACGGCGAAGATAAGCCTCGAAGACCTCTACGAGCAGATAAGCAAGGGTGACGTAAAAGAGCTGAACCTCATTATCAAGGCCGACGTTCACGGCTCCATCGAGGCTGTTAAGGACTCTCTCAACAAGCTCTCTACCGAGGCCGTAAAGATAAAGTTCATCCATAGCGGTGTTGGCGGCATCAACGAGGGAGACGTAATGCTCGCGAGCGCCTCCAACGCTATCATAATAGGCTTTAACGTAAGGCCCGAAACAAAGGCGTATGCGCTGGCCAAGAAAGACGCCGTAGACGTAAAGCTCTACAACGTAATCTACAATCTTGTGGACGACGTGCGTAACGCAATGGAGGGTCTCTTAGCCCCGATAATCAGGGAAGAGGTTCTGGGCCGCGCAGAAGTCAGAGACATCTTCCGCGTAACCAAGGTCGGCACGGTGGCAGGTTGTTACATCGTAGACGGCAAGGCGAGCAGAAATGCGAAGGTCAGGCTGATTCGCGACAACGTCGTTATATACGATGGCGTTCTCTCGTCGCTCAAGAGATTCAAAGAGGACGTAAAAGAGGTGCAGACCGGTTACGAGTGCGGCATAGCGATAGAAGGCTATAACGACCTGAAGGTCGGCGACGTTATAGAGCTCTTCATAGAGAAAGAGGAGATGGCCAAACTCTAGTTCGAGGCCTGTTTTCAGACAACGGGGCCTGTTTGTCAGTTAAGTTATTCAGGTGGTTACTAGAGATTGGGTCGGAGCAAGGCAATGTTGTCGGCTGGCAGGCAAGTCATATAGAGACTAAACAAGATGGTTGTTGGGGTCTGCTCTATTACATTGATACTGCACGACAACCGTTCCCTAAAGGGGAAGCGGAAGGTCGTAAAGAGCCTTATAGAGAAGGTCAAGCACCGGTACAATGTCTCTATTGCCGAGGTCGGCGCAAATGACGACCATCGACGAGCAGTTATAGGTTTCGCAACGGTCGGTAACGACCGGCAGTTCATAAACTCGGTGGCCGACAAGGTCATAGACTACGTCTACTCTTTAGGAACCGCCGAAGTGGCCGACCATACGCTGGAACTGATAAACATCTAACGTGGGCCATTTATGCAGGTGGGCCATTTATGCTAGACGAACTCAGGTGGTTTATGTAGAGCGAAGTTGGCCGCTTAAGTTGCGAAGCGTGTGGTTATAATAGTTTCATACTGATATTTTTGGCGAAGTGGGCCGGCTTTTACGGCCCCTCTCCTTTTTTTGGAATATAATAAAGAAGTAAGCTCAGATGGTACATGCATATAAACGCTCCGATAGAGTTGGAGACCTCATCAGGCAGGAGGTCGCCTCGATACTGCTTCACGGGGAGCTGAATGACCCCAGAATCGGCTTCGTTACTATTACTCATGTGAAGATGACGCCGGATCTTAGGGACGCAAAGATCTACTTCAGCCAGCTCGGTACCGAGAAGGAAAAGAAGGAGAGCTGCGCGGGGCTAAACAGCGCAAGCGGTTACCTGCGGCGCATGCTGGCAAAGCAGCTAAGGCTCCGCTGTATTCCGAAGGTCACCTTCTACTACGACGAGACCCTTGAGTACTCGGACCATATCGGGCAGGTTCTTCACGGAATTCAGGATCCGGAAGCTGAATATGACGCCGAGCATGAGCCTCGGCCTGAGCCTGAGCCAGAGCATGAAAATGACCAGGAAAAGGACGAAGACGAAGAGTAAGCAGGAGCCAACCTGTCCGGGGCTCCGGGCTGTCGGCTCTTTTAAATAGATTTGCAGTACTTAATCGGTCATAGACCGGCAGCTACACTAGAGATGAGTAACAGAGATGAGCAACCATTTTGGCGCAATAATAGAGCGCATTGAGCAGGGCAACAGATTTCTGGTAGTTTCGCACGTAAACCCCGAAGGCGACGCAATTGGGTCGCTCTTAGGTCTAACGCTTGCGCTCCGCTCGCTCGGTAAAGATGTTGTTGCATACTTGGAAGATCCGGTTCCGGGTATCTTCGAGTTTCTGCCCGGCTCAGAGACCATTGTGCATACGCTCGAAGGCGAGGCCCCGTTCGACGCTACCTTTGCAGTGGACTGTGGCCAGATGAACCGGCTTGGCGACAACTTCAACAAGTTCGACGGCATGGGCTCGGTCATGAACATCGACCACCATACTACAAACGATGAGTTCGGCGAGTTGAACGTCATTTTTCCCGATGCGAGTTCCGCAGGAGAGATGATCTTCGACCTTGTTACCGAGGCATCTATAGAGATAACACCGGGTATAGCCACCAACCTCTATGTGGCTATTCACACCGATACCGGCTCGTTCCGTTACTCGTGTACCTCCGAAGGCTCGCTCAGGAAGGCCGGAGTGTTAGTCGGAAAAGGCGCGGACCCGTGGACGATCTCGACTCAGGTCTACGAGAACCATCCGGCCTGCAAGTATAAGCTTCTGGCGATTGTGCTCGCTACACTCAATATTATAGATGTACCCGGAGCCAAGGGCTATAAGATAGCCACTCTCTACGTAACTGATGAGATGATGGATAGCACGGGAGCCGATAAAGGCCTTGCCGACGGCTTTGTGAACTACGCCAGAGGCATAGAGGGCGTAGAGGCCGGGGTGCTCTTTAGAGAGACCGGTCCCGAAGAGTATAAGGTAAGTTTCAGGTCCAAGGGCGCAGTAGACGTGGCAGACGTTGCGTTAAGTTTCGACGGCGGAGGCCATAGCCACGCCGCAGGCTGCTCAGTGAGTGGACCGCTCGACACTGTTATCGAGACGGTGGTCACGGCCTTGAAAACATCTCTGGCCGGGCAGGAATAGATGGACGGCGTTATTGTAGTAGATAAGCCGTCGGGCTGGACTTCTCATGATGTCGTAGCCAAAGTCAAGCGCACCCTTAAGGCCAAGAAGGTCGGCCACCTCGGTACGCTCGATCCGGCGGCCACAGGCGTACTGCCGCTCGTGGTGGATGGAGCCACGAAGTTCGCCCGTTTCTTAGACGTCGGCGGCAAAGGGTACGCAGCAGTAATGAAGCTCGGCGAAGAGACCGACACTCAGGACGCAGAGGGCGAAGTACTTAAGACCTCAGAGGTCGGCTCTATAGAAAGGGCCGAAATAGAGGATACCCTCGGAAGTTTCGTAGGCACAATAGAGCAGACCCCGCCGATGTACTCTTCGGTTAAGCAGGGCGGCGTGCCGCTCTATAAGCTGGCCCGCAAGGGCGTTACCGTTGAGCGGGCTGCTAAAGAGGTAGATATATATTCGATAGCGGTCAGCAGGGTAGAACTGCCGTTCGTCGATTTTTCCGTTGAGTGTTCGCGCGGAACCTATATAAGGACGCTCTCGGTAGATGCCGGAGCCAAGCTCGGCGCAGGCGCACACCTCTACAGGCTGAGGCGTACCCGCAGCGGAACCTTTACCGAAGCGGAAGCTGTTGACGTGCAGGGAAGCAAAGAAGAACTCGAAGCAGCGCTTATTCCTTTAGAAGCGGCGCTGGTTCGCTCCTCGGCGCTGATCAAGGGTATAGAACTCGATGACAGTGCAGCCTCCAAGGTGGCGCGCGGCCCGTTCAGGGCAGAGACGTCGGAGAGCTTCAAGCCGGGCGAGGTGGTTCGGCTTATGCATGGCGTCGTTGTGTTGGCGTTTGCAGAGTATGTCAGCACTGGCGAGCCGTCTGGCTCCAGTGAATTCAATGTTGTAAAGGTGCTCTACGGCGGAGCTGTTCGTTCTTCGAACGAAGGGTCGGCTGTAAAGTCAGGCAGGGCGTCGGGGGCTTAAGTAGTAAGAGTATAGCCGGGGCGCGTGGAAGAAGGAATATAACAGTTTTAAAAAAATAGCAGTAACGAGTTAATGGATGGGCATGAGGCCCGGTAGTCTAAACGGAGGTAAGAAGAATGCTGGCGGCTGAAAAGAAGAAAGAGATCATAGAGAACTACAAGACGCATGACGGGGACACCGGTTCGCCCGAGGTGCAGGTTGCACTCTTAAGTGAGCGGATCAATGGCCTCAGTGGGCACTTTAAGGCTAATAAGGGCGACCACCACTCACGCAGAGGACTTCTCAAGATGGTTGGCCGCCGCAGACGTCTGCTTGAGTATGTAAAGAAGCAGGATGTTGAGCGGTACAAGAGCCTCATCAAGAGACTTGGTCTCAGACGCTAGTCCGGCTACGGGGGCGAGGGCCTTTCTTTAAGTGCAAAGAGTTGGCCGGGTTCGCACCGACCGGGGCAGTGCAAGAGCAAGAGCGTTCGCCAGGGGGCGTGCGCTCGGTAAGAAAACCAAACAGGTAAATAATAATAGAAGTAACGTTAGGAGAATTGCAGATAGATGGTAAAAAAATATGATGTAGAGTTCGGAGGCAGAAAAATTGAGGTGGAGACTGGCCGTATGGCCAAGCAGGCGCATGGCTCCTGTACCATCAGGTATGGTGATACGGTCGTACTCGTTACGGCATGCCGCACCGATAAACCGTCGACCAATGTCGACTTTCTTCCGCTTACCGTAAATTATCAGGAAATGACTTATGCCGCCGGTAAGATTCCAGGTGGCTTCTTCAAGCGCGAAGGAAGGCCGGGAGAGAAAGAGACGCTGACTTCGAGGCTGATCGATAGGCCGCTCAGACCGCTCTTTCCTGTAGGCTACTTCAACGAGACCCAGGTTATAGCAACGGTACTCTCCGTGGACAAAGAGAACGACCCGGAACTCGTTGCAATGCTCGGCGCGTCCATCTCTCTTTGCATCTCGGACATTCCGTACACGAGCGCAATAGCTGCTGTAAGGGTAGGCTCGATTGACGGACAGTTTATCTGCAACCCGACCATGGCGCAGAAGGAAGAGTCTGACCTCGACCTAATTGTAGCCGGCACCGAAGACTCCATACTGATGGTAGAAGGCGGAGCAAAGGGCGCGAGCGAAGACTTTATGCTCGAGGCTCTCGCATTCGCGCAGACCAACATCCGTGTGGTAACAGATCTACAGAAGAAAATAGTCGAAGAGGCTGCGCCGGTTAAGTTCGCAGTACCTCCGGTTGAAATTGACGAAGCTCTTACGGCACGCGTTGCAGAGGTGGTAGAGGCGGACCTTAGGGACGCGCTTAACATACCGACCAAGATGGAGCGTTACGCTCGTTTCTCAGAGATTAAGGCTGCCACCAAGGCAGCACTCGCTGAAGAGTTCGAGGGCAGAGAGTCCGAGATCAGCGCAGCTTTCGGAGACCTCAAGTACCGCATCATGCGCGCGATCGTCACAAAAGAGAAGCGCAGGGTGGACGGACGCGGCCCGACCGACATACGCGACATCACCTGCGACGTCGGTCTTCTCCCGCGCACCCACGGCTCCGCGCTCTTTACCAGAGGCGAGACTCAGGCGTTGGTCGTAACAACGCTTGGAACCTCTGATGACGAGCAGAGAATAGACGCGCTCACCGGCTGGGAGTACAAGCGGTTCATGCTCCACTACAACTTCCCGCCATTCTGTGTCGGAGAGGTCAAGTTCATGAGAAGTCCGGGCCGTAGAGAGATAGGCCACGGCGCGCTCGCTGAAAGAGCAATAGTCAAGACCATGCCTTTTGACAACCCCGACTTCCCTTATACGGTTCGCGCTGTTTCCGACGTACTGGAGTCTAACGGATCGTCATCCATGGCGACCGTCTGCGGAACGTCGCTTGCTCTTATGGACGCAGGTGTCCCGACCTCCGGTCACGTTGCCGGAATCGCGATGGGTCTTATCAAAGAGGGAGACGACATGGTTATCCTTTCCGATATTCTCGGAGACGAAGACCACCTCGGAGACATGGACTTCAAGGTCGCCGGTACGCGCGACGGAATCACTGCTCTTCAGATGGATATAAAGATTGCGGGCCTGTCCACCGAGATTATGAAGAACGCGCTCTATCAGGCACGCGAGGGCAGAATTCACATGATCGGCATCATGGAAGAGGCCATCAGTACGCCTCGCACCGAGTACTCCGAGTATGCGCCTCGCATCATCTCCATCATGGTTAAGCAGGAGCGCATCAAGGACGTTATCGGCCCGGGCGGTAAGAACATCAAATCAATCGTTGCCGAGTGCGGCGTAAAGGTCGACATCGACGATTCGGGTAAGGTCAACATCGCTTCCAGCGATGACGAGGCCGCGCAGAAGGCTGTTGCGATGGTCAGAGCCCTTACTCAGGACGCCGAGATAGACAAGATTTACATGGGCAAGGTCAAGAAGATAGTAGACTTTGGCGCCTTTGTAGAAATCTTCCCCGGCACCGAGGGGCTTGTCCACATCTCGCAGCTCGAAGAGGGCAGAGTGGCCAACGTACGCGACGTGATCAGCGACGGCGACGAGTTCCTCGTAAAGGTACTCGACATCGACAGGCAGGGCAAGATCCGTCTGTCGAGAAAAGAGGCCATCGGAGCTACGCTAGAGCTAGAGCCTAGCTGATAAGCCGTATCTGTTCAATCGTCTTTACCTAAAAAGAACTACAGTCGCATCCGGCAGCAGGAGTTTACGTCCTGTTGTCGGATGTCTTCTGTTACCGTTATACGTAACCGTTAATCAAGTGAATAAGGGCCGTTAATCAAAAGAATAAGGGTTAGATGCCTAGAATCAATAAGACCACGCTCGAAAGCGGTATAAACGTCATTACAGAAGAGATGCCCGACGCCGAGAGCGCTACACTCGGAATATGGGTCAGAACCGGCTCGCGCAACGAGTCAAAAGGGCTGAACGGCGTCTCTCACTTCATCGAGCACCTGCTCTTTAAAGGCACTCCCAAGCGGACTGCGCTCCAGATCTCGCGCGAGATAGAGTCGGTCGGCGGTGTTCTTAACGCATTCACGTCGCGCGAATACACCTGCTTCTACGCCAAGGTCTTGAACCGCGACATTCCGCGCGCGGCTGACCTGCTCTCCGACATATTCCTCAACCCGAACTTCGACCCCAGCGAGATGGACAAGGAGCGCAACGTTGTGCTTCAGGAAATCAAGATGGTCGAGGACACCCCCGACGACATTATCCACGATATCTACGCGGCAGAGTTCTGGAAAGGCCACCCGCTCTCCTACCCGATACTCGGGCCCGATAAGAATCTCCGCAAGCTTACGACCGACGACATAAGGGAGTACTACGAGAAGCACTACCGTTCGCGTAACGTCTTTATAGTTGCCGCAGGAGGCGTTAAGCACGCCACGATACTGAAGCTCGTTAAGAAGGGTTTCGGTAAGCTGAAACTGACCGACTTGGCAGAGAAGGTTCCGGACCCTGTGCCCCACCCTGGTGTCAAACTGGTACAGAAGGATCTGGAACAGGTCCATATGTGTCTCGGCGTTCCTGCTCTCGCACAACCCGACCCCAATCGGTACAAGCTTTATCTGATGAATACGATTTTAGGTTCCGGCATGAGTTCGCGCCTCTTTCAGGAGGTTCGTGAGAAGAAGGGCCTTGCGTACTCTGTCTTCTCATATCTCAATCTCTACAAAGACTCCGGTTCGCTCGTCGTCTACTCCGGCACCACCAAGGAGAACTTTCCACAGTTGCTCTCAATAGTCTTGAGAGAGTTCGCTAAGATGCGCCGGGGCGTTACGACTACGGAGTTAAAAGAGGCTAAGAGCCAGCTTAAGGGCGGTATGCTCTTGGGGCTAGAGAGTTCTGAGAACAGGATGACGAAGCTTGCGCGCGACGAGATGTACTTCGGCGCTCCGGTCGATATTAAAAAAATAGTAGCCTCTATCGATCGCGTACGCGGCGACTCGCTGGAGAAAATTGCCTCCGAGATTCTAAGGCCGTCCAAGGCTATGCTGGCTGCTATCGGCAAGGTGCGCGGCGCTACTATCCCCAAGGGGCTGAAAGCTGCAAAGAGCCCGGCGCGCAAAAAGAAAAAGACTGCTTGACTCCGTACGCTGTTGCTCTATTATTATAACGACTCTGAAAGTTCGAACTGATAATTCGAAAGGGTGAAGATATGAGAGTGCTTGTAATAGAAGACGAAAAGAAGGTCG
>JADFVP010000199.1 GCA_015222595.1 Pseudomonadota bacterium | reverse complement strand
CTTTCGGGTATCTACGATACTCTGATAGAGCACCGGTTCGAGCGTACCAGCGCAATCGTCGCGCTCGGCGGCGGCGTTGTCGGAGACGTAGCAGGCTTCGCGGCTGCCACGTACCTGCGCGGCGTGCCTTATGTTCAGGTGCCGACCACGCTTCTGGCACAGGTAGACAGCTCTGTCGGCGGCAAGACCGCAGTGAACCACCCCAGGGGCAAGAACCTCATAGGCGCCTTCTACCAGCCGCGCGGAGTCTATATAGACCCCGACGTTCTCTCCACGCTCGACCCGCGCGAGACGAGAGCAGGCATGGCAGAGGTGATAAAGTACGGCGTGATCTGGGACGAAAAGTTCTTCGCTTCTTTAGAACTGGTTGCCTCCGGGCTCGCAGGTGGTGATACGGCCATACTTGAACTCGCCACTAAAGACGCCCTGATAGAGATTATCGCGCGCTCGTGCGAGATCAAGGCCGAGGTGGTAGGCAGTGACGAGACCGAAAAGGGGCTCCGCGCTATTTTGAACTTCGGCCATACCTTCGGACATGCAATAGAGGCTGAGGCCGGTTACGGCACTTACCGACACGGCGAGGCCGTTGCAATAGGCATGGTCATGGCCGCTCGGTACTCCGCAACGCTCGGCCATACGGAAGAGAGCACTGCAAAGCGCACAGAGGCGCTGGTAGAGGCCTTCGGGCTGCCAACGGCGTGCCCGGAGATAGAGCCGTCGGTTATGATGGCTGCGATGAAACTCGATAAGAAGGTTTCAGAAGCCAGGATACGCTTTGTGCTCACTACAGGGCTTGGCAGCGTACACCTTGAGAGTGTTGATGAAGAGACTCTCAGGCGCTTTCTTTCGTCTTGATATTAACGGTCCCGGATTTTATTGCCAAGAGTTGTTGCCGGTCTCTCTGTTATGGTCTGCGTATCGCATGTGCCATAATAAAAAAACAGCTTGACTTGGCGGCTCTTCTCTAATAATTTTAGGGTTACAGTTGCTCTTCGGCGGTTCTGGTTGCTTCGGCTGGTTCGTAGAGCAGAGCATGGCTTTGCAGGCCAACCGGGTCTGCAAGGGTCGGCTTCAGGAGAGGGCACGAACTTCCTTCTCGTACTCTTTGTACCGTACCTGGCTGCACAGTGCATTGCACCTCTATTTGGAATCTAACTTAGCCTATGTCCAAGATCAAGTCAGATGCCGATATCTACTTTACCCAGACCATGGCCGAGGTCCTGGAGGAGCAGGGGCACTTTGAAGATGCACTCATTATCTATAAGATTCTGGCCGACACCAACCCCTGGGACGAGACCTTGAGCTTCAAGGTCAACAGGCTCAAAGGGAAAGCTGGGAGCGGAAAGAGGAAGGGGCCTTTAAAGAAGGCCTCGCAAGAAAGCTCTGGGTAAGAGCCTGCAGCTTTCTGTAGTTTCTGATATTCGGCTGTCATAGTTGCAAAAGCCGACAACAGGTTGCAAAAGCAGACAACAGTTAGAGAGGATTTCCAGTTGCCTTTTTACGGAATTTTAAAAGAGCTTGTAGACAGCACTACAGGAGGAGTTGCCGCCACGCTCATGGGCACGGACGGCCTTGCAGTTCAGTCGTATCCGACAGAGAACTACCCCTGCGACATAGAGAGCATCGGGGTTGAGTGCGGTGGTGCGGTAGAGGAGTTGAAGAAGGCCTCTGAGGCGTTGAAGCTAGGCTCCGTAGAGGAGGTTGTTGTGGCTACCTCGACCTCGTCCCTTGTGCTGCGCCTTGTTGTGCCGGAGTACTACATAGCCTTTGTGATCGACCCCGGAGCCGGGGCAGGCCAGGCGCGCTACAGGGCGCGTATTGCCGCAAGAAAGGTCAAGAGTGAACTCTGAGTCTCAGAGCGGCATAAAAGCTCGAAGCGCCGGGGGCCGCAGGAGCAAGGGCAAGTCTGTATCTGTTAAAAAGACCGGGGCCGGGGATCTGAAGAGCCTGTACGGCGCGAGGCTAAAGGCCGTAAGGGGCGAGCTGAAAAGACGCAAGCTCTCCGGGCTGCTGGTAACGGACTTAAAGAACATCAGGTACCTTACGGGCTTTACGGGTTCTAGCGCCTTTGTAGTCGTAACGCCGCGCTCCGGGTTTCTGCTGACCGACCCGAGGTACACCTCGCAGGCCAAAGCGGAGGTTAAGGGCCTGAAGGTCAGGATCTACGAGAGAGACCCTTTTGGAACGCTTGCCGATATAATTAAGAAGGACTCTTTTAAAAGAGATACGGAAAAGCAGAGTCTCGGTTTCGAGTCCGACCACCTGAAGCACTCGACATATGTGTTGCTCAGGCGGTTGCTTCGCCCGGTAAAGCTAAGCGCGACGACCGGGCTGTTGCTAAGAGTAAGGACAAAGAAGGACGCCAGCGAACTTGTTCTGCTAAGAGAGTCTGCTGGTCTGCTGACTTTGGGCTTTGAGATGGCGAAGCGTATTTTGAAGCCCGGTGTCGTAGAGAGCGAAGCCGCATGGAAGATAGAGTCGTTCTTTCGGAGCTCTGGTGCTGAGGCGCTGGCGTTCGATACGATAATCGCTTCGGGTTTTAGAGGTGCGCTGCCGCACGGGGTCGCTTCTAGTAAGAAGATAAAGAAGGGCGAGCTGGTCGTAGTAGATATGGGCGCTCTCTTAAACGGCTACAACTCCGACTGCACGCGGACCTTTATGGTAGGTAAGCCTACCAGGCGGCAAAAAGAGATCTACTCTGTGGTTTTGGAAGGACAGCGTCGCGCAGTAGAAATGGTCCGGCCCGGAGTAAAGGTCTCGGAGGTCGACAGGGCCGCAAGGAGCGTGATCGAAGAGGCCGGTTTCGGAAAGTTTTTCACGCACTCAACGGGCCACGGAGTCGGGCTCGATATTCACGAGGCGCCCGGAGTTGCGGCCTCTTCTGACGCGGTGCTGGAAGAGGGAATGGTTATTACCGTCGAGCCGGGCATCTACTTGCCCGACGTAGGTGGTGTGAGAATAGAGGACATGGTGGTGGTCGGAAACTCCGGCCCCGAAGTCATTACAGGTTTTACAAAAGAGCTTGTTCTACTCTGATCAGGAGGATAGATGGATCTCAAGAGTATCAAGGCCATATACAGATTTATAAAGTCAACCGACATCGTAGAGATCGAGGTTGAGGGCGAAGGCGGCAAGGTAAGGCTCCGGCGCGGTACTCCAGGCCTTGGGGCCCAGACCGACGAGCTTGGGACATATGAAGGTTCGGGCGCAGCCCCTGTTGCCGCTCCTGCGGCTGCCGCACCTGCGCCGGTCGAGACCGCAGACAATATAGAGATAATAGCTTCACCGATGGTCGGTACCTTCTACCGGGCGTCCTCTCCTGATGCCGCCTCCTTTGTGGAGATCGGTTCTGTAGTCAGAAGCGGCCACCCGCTCTGTATCATAGAGGCGATGAAGCTGATGAACGAAGTGGAGAGCGAGTACAACGGTAAGATAGTCTCAATTCTGGTAGAGAACGGCCAGCCTGTCGAGTACGGCGAGCCGCTCTTCCATGTCGAGGTCTCTAAGTAGGCCTCGGCGCGGACTTTTTCGCCAGACCGCTCTGCTCTGTCTGTACCTATTCTCCGGTTCATTCTCAGGCACTCCGGCAGGTCCATCGTCAGGGTGTCTCTTGGTTTCCGAAAGCTATTTAGCTAGATTTAAGACAGGCTTACTGCCTGTTCGGGAGAAAAATGTTCAATAAGATACTTATAGCAAACAGGGGCGAGATAGCGGTTCGTATTATTCGCGCCTGCAAAGAGTTGGGTATTCAGAGCCTCGCGGTCTATTCGGATGCGGATAAGGACGCTCTGCATGTTCGTCTTGCCGACGGGGCCGTCTGTATCGGTCCCGCAAGGTCTACGGAGAGCTACCTGAACGTCACCTCGCTCATCAGCACCGTGCAGGTGGCCGATGCCGAGGCGATCCATCCGGGCTACGGTTTTCTGGCCGAGAACTCCGCATTTGTCGAGGCGTGCGAGAAGTGCGGAATAAAATTCATAGGCCCGACCTCCGACGTTATGAAGATAATGGGCAACAAGGTGCATGCCAAACGGGTGGCCGAAGAGGCCAAGGTGCCTGTGCTCGCCTGGTCTGAGCATGCGGTAACGGACGAGAAGGAGGCCCTTGAGATTGCGTGCAGAATCGGTTTTCCGGTGCTGATAAAGGCGTCGAGCGGCGGGGGCGGCAAGGGCATGAAACTTGTTCATACCAAGGGCTCGCTCGTAAGCTCCTTCCGTACTGCGCGCATGGAGGCGCTTGCGGCCTTTGGCGACGACGAGGTCTTTATAGAGCAGTACTGCGAATCTCCGCGCCATGTGGAAATACAGATTATGGCCGACCAGTTCGGCAACGTCATCCATTTGGGCGAGCGTGAGTGCTCGATACAGAGACGCCACCAGAAGATACTCGAAGAGGCGCCATGCCCGGCGCTCGACGGACGCTTGAGAAACCGCATGGGAGACGCCGCCATTAAGCTCTGCAAGGCTATACGGTACACCGGGGTCGGCACGGTCGAGTTCCTGCTCGACTCCAACAACAAGTTTTACTTCATGGAGATGAACACAAGGGTGCAGGTAGAGCATCCGGTTACCGAGATGGTTACGGGCATAGATATTGTGAGAGAGCAGATAAAGCTCGCCGCCAAGCGCAGGCTGAGGATCAAACAGCGCTCCGTTCAGATGAGGGGCCACTCGATAGAGTGCAGGGTCAATGCAGAAGACCCGGATACCTTTCTCCCTTCTCCTGGCAAGATAGAGGAGCTGATACTTCCGGGCGGGCCGGGCGTGAGGGTCGATACCGGCGTCTATCAGGGCTCTACGGTCTCTCCGTACTACGACAGTCTGGTGGCAAAGATAATAGTGCATGCCGATACCCGTCCTGAAGCGATAACCCGTATGGAGCGCGCACTCGACGAGTTTCATATAAAGGGTATCAAGACCAATGTGCCGCTGCACCAGAAGATACTTAAAGACCACGACTTCATAGCTGGCAACACGGACATAAACTTTATTTCCAGATACTCTTAGCCCGGCTACAGGCAACCGGAGTCACAAGTGTTAAATAATTGGAGACTGATACTCGACCCCGGAGCAAGTGGCGCGGTCAATATGGCAACAGACGCTGCCCTGCTCAAGAGCGCCAATGAGGTGGAGGCGTCTCCTCCTACGCTCAGGCTCTACTCGTGGAACAGCCCCACCATCTCTGTCGGTTACCGGCAGAATCCCGAAGACTTCGAAAAATTCTCTCTTCCTGTTGTTAAGCGCCTAACGGGTGGCCGCGCCGTGCTTCACGACTCTGAACTCACCTACTCTATTACCGTACCTCGTACAGACCCGCTCTACACTGCCGGTATCTACGGTGCTTACGCCACGATAAGCAGGTGTATAGTCTCCGCTCTAAAGGACGTCGGCGTCAAGGGCGCGGGCTTTGTTGCGCCAAAAAGAGCCGCAAGGGCAGACAGAGCCGCCGGTTCTGTCGCCTCTAACGGAACAAGAGCAAGGAAAGAGGCCTGCTTCTTATCCTCTTCTCGCTACGAGATAGTGGTAGAGGGCAAGAAGATGGTCGGCAGCGCGCAGAGACGTTTTGCCGGCGGCCTCTTGCAGCACGGCTCTATTCTGGTCGGTGTTGAAAGAGCCCCGCTTGAGGCGGTCTTCGGCCCCGGTCTTATCGACAAGATCACGTGGCTTGGGGCCGAGAGTACTGCGACTGTAGCACAACTCTCCGAGGCGCTTGTTGGTAGCTTCGCCGTAGAGTTTGGCACGCTCACGGAGGCGGGTTTAACGGATGCGGAAAAAGGGTATGTGGCCCAAGAGCTTGATAGCAGTGAAGCACTGATAAAAAGTGCTCAGAGAGCTGGCTGAAGCAGCCTGTTCAATTGTGGGAGAGCTATAGCGTTGCTAAGAGCCAACATGCTGTTTTTATATAGCTTTTGATATGAGATTTATGTTTATTCGGACTCAACCGATAATATATAGACAATGGCAAATAAAGAAAAACTGATAGAGAAGGCGCAGAAGCAGATACAGAAAGGCAATCTGGAGAAGGCGATTGTCGAGTATCAGAACGCGTCCAAACTCGACTCAAAGGATGTCTCTATCCGGTTGAGAATAGGGGATCTTTACGTCAAGACCGGCAAGGTGGCCGAGGCGATAAAGGAGTATTCCGACGTTGCGAGATCGAACAGCCAGCAGGGCTTCTACCTAAAATCGATCGCCGTCTATAAGCAGGTCTTAAAGCTCGACGAGTTGAACCTTGATGTTCACTACAGACTTGCGGAACTCTATACAAAACAGAGGCTCATAGCAGACGCTATAGGCGAGTATAGCGTGATAGTTGCCAGCTTCGACAAGAAGGGCAAGAGCAACGAGGCGCTCGAACTTTTGCGCAAGATGGTTGAGATCGATGCCGAGAATATTGGCGTAAGGCTCAAACTTGCAGAGAACCTTCAGAGGCAGAAGTTCGACGTCGATGCCGTAGCAGAGTTTGCCACTATTTTAGAAATGCTGCTCGCCAAAGACAAGCTCGATAGAGCCGAGACGATCTATGTAGACCTGTATAACTCATACCCCGGAAATGTAAGCATACTCGAAGGCCTCTCCGAGATATTCAAGCGCAAGGGCGAGGATCAACAGTACCTCCGTTTTGCAAAGGCCTTGAAGAACGCTCATGTTGAGAGTGGCGACAAGGTGCGCGCGCGCGAGGTCTCGGAAGCTATTTTAGAGAAGAGCCCTGAGGATGAGGATGCGCTCGCATTTCTCGGCCTCGATTCCGCCCCGGCAGTTGAAGAGGCGCCTTCTACGGAGGATCTTTCTGTTGCCGAGTCCGTTGCCGATGAGTCTGTGTCTGCCGAGGTTGAGACCGGAGATGCAGAGATCGGAGAGCCGGAAGAAGGAATTGAAGAAGAGCCGGAAGAAGAGATCGAAATAGATGTCGATGACTTCAACTTAGAAGAAGAGCCTGTGGTTGACGAAGCGGTATCGGAGGCCCCGTCCGATGGTGAAGAGGCCTCGGAGCAAGAGCCAGAGGTAGAGTTTGATATACCGGATGAGCCGACTGAGTCGACTGAGGAAGAGCAGAGTGTTGAGCTGCTTGGCTCGTCTGGTGAGGTCGTAGAGGATGAGACAGAGCCGGAACCTGAGCCTGTTATTGAAGAGGTCGAGGAGGCTGAACCTGAACCTGTCATAGAAGAGGTCGAGGAGCTTGACCCTGTTGCCACGGAGACGGATGAACCTGTAGAGCAAGAGGTTGAACTGAATACGGCCGCAGACGAGGTTGAGGCCCCGGAAGCAGAGACCGAGGTAGAGCCGGAAGTTGAGCTTGAGCCGGAGGTCG
>JADFVP010000198.1 GCA_015222595.1 Pseudomonadota bacterium | reverse complement strand
GAACGTGCCTGCGGTCTCCGGCGTAGAGTCAGAGACAGAGGCAACCTTTTCAGGCACGCTCGAAGGGCGCATAACTACGGCTCGCGTCGGTTCCGGCGGCTTCGGCTACGACCCTGTCTTCTTTATTCCCTCACTCGGTACCACTGCCGCAGAGCTTAGCGTGGAAGAGAAGAGGGCGGTCAGCCACAGGGGAGAGGCGTTAAAGAAGCTCGCTCTGTGGATTGGCGAAAGCGGACTTTTTTAGCCGGTTTGACAGCCGTTATCTATCCTCCGGCGGCGCTTTCAGAACACTTTTTTTAACCGGTCATGTCGAGTTCTAGCAGCGCTATTTCAAGAAGAATTTGCGCTTGACAATCGAGAGTTGCTCATCTAAACTGACCGGAGTGTGAAGTCGGAAGCAGTGTCGCATACAGGATTAAGTGCCTGAAATAGACCCGCAAGTTCTGACTTATGTAATACCAATCTCAAGCAGGAGGAACAGACTAATGCCTTCAGGTAAAGTGAAATGGTTCAATGAGTCGAAGGGTTTCGGCTTTATTGAGCAGGACTCGGGCGAGGATATCTTTGTTCATTACAGCGCCATCTCGGGCGACGGTTTCAAGACGCTCAAAGAGGGGCAGTCCGTGGACTATGAAGTAACCGATGGCCCCAAAGGGCTTAAGGCCGAAAATGTACTGCCTGGCGAGCTCTAAAAAGCCGCTTTAATAATTGTATTAATTCTTTGATCTTCAGTCTCGTAAAGAAAGGCCCGTATCCGAACTCCGGTTACGGGCCTTTCTTACGTCTACCTTCTTTGGCCCTCCATAGACGCTTCTGCTTTTTTTACAGAAGTGACCTTGGGCAAGAGACCTTGGCAAGTTTAGCCCAGAAAAACAACGCAGTACGGGCGAAGTTAATAAAGTTAGGGAAAGAGGAGCCGATATAATATATAATCCGATACACATATCAAATTCATCTTCACGGAGAGTGCTAAAGAAGGCCGCCTGAGCAAAGGCGAGATGAGAGAGAACGGAATCTTCTACAAACGTACCCTGACCTTAAGCTACGAAAGGTGAGCAATGGAAGAGAAACCTATGGATGTTGTTCCGGGCCTTGAAGGAATTGCAGCGGCCAAGAGCGCAATAAGCTATATAGACGGCGAGGCAGGCCTGCTCGAATACCGGGGTGTCTCTATAGAGGAGCTTTGTGAAAAGTCCACCTTCTTGGACGTCTCATACTCCCTTATCTTCGGCTACGCGCCGACAGCAGAAGAGCTCGATAGCTTTGTCTCAGACGTGACCATGCATACGCGCCTTAAGCTCAAGGTGCTGCGCATGATGGAGAACCTGCCGGAGAGCGGCCACCCGATGGACTACCTTCAGGCCGTCACCTCTGCAATGGGCATGTACTACCCGGCGCGAGATACGCTCGACGAAGATGTCAGGTACCAGTCATGCGTCAGGCTTGTAGCCAAGATGCCGACCATAGTTGCGGCCTGCCACAGGCTCCGCCACGGCGATGCGCCGATACAGCCGCACAACGAACTCTCCTTTGCCGCAAACTTCTACTACATGCTCTTCGAGAAAGTGCCTTCAAAGGTGGTCGAGAAGGTCCTCGACGTGCTCCTCATACTCCATGCCGACCATACGATGAACGCCTCCACCTTCAGCTCGCGTGTTGTCGGCTCTACGCTTGCCGACCCGTACACCATAGTCTCTTCGGCCATCGGCACGCTCTCTGGCCCCTTGCACGGCGGGGCCAACGAGAAGGTGATGGACATGATAGAGGAGGTCGGCTCTGTTGACGCGGTCGAGGGCTTCATACGCGGCAAGATAGAGCGCAAAGAGAAGATAATGGGCATAGGGCACAGGGTCTACAAGACGCAGGATCCGAGGGGCAAGGTTCTTAGCCAGTATATTCGCGCACTTCACGCAGAGGGGCTTATAGACGACAAGACCATAGCCATCTCCGAGGAGATGGAGCGCGTGGTTACCGAGGCGCTCGGCGCCAAGAAGCTCTACCCGAACATCGACTTCTACTCAGGCATAGTTTTCCAGGCTCTTGGGCTACCGACCGAACTCTTTACGCCGTTCTTTGCGATGGGCAGGGTTTCGGGGTGGCTGGCGCACTGGATAGAGCAACTCAGCACGAACCGCATCTACCGTCCCACGCAGCAGTACACTGGCCTCAGAGAACAGCCTTACGTGCCGGTTGGGGAGCGTTGAGAGTATGGCCATACTGAACCGGCAGAACTTAACAGGCTCTACAAGGCCGACACTGTCCGCGCATACTCTGCAGCGCGGCGGTCTCTTTATGAAGTCATTCCTGGCGCTCATCCTCTCGCTCTTTATTCTCTCCGGCTGCACTTCTACCAAGATAGTCCGTCTGGGCGAACCGGTTGAGCTTCGTTCAAATACCTTAGAAGAGGTAGAGGCCGCGCTTACCGACACGGCCCCGGACTCCGACGCTGGAGCTTCTCTTGGGTCCGAGACTTCCTCCGTTCCAGCTATTACTCCAAAGATAGGCAAGCTCAATAAGAAGCTCGCAAAGCTGAAGGCAAAGCATGCGGTTATCTCCAAAAAGGGTAATGATATTCTAGCCAGCCAGAACGAACTCACGGCGGAGTACGACAAGTTTCGGCAGGATATCTACACTTTAGAGAATGAAGCCAATGCTCTTGGGGGGGACGTTATACCGGGCGACGAACTCACGGATGAGATAAAGGCGATAGTGAAGAAGGCCAAGGGCATGACCGTTAGAATGAAAATTATTGAGAAAGGGCTTGCAAAGCTCCGCCCCAAGGGCATGAAGGCGCGCTATATGATAAATAAGTCGCAAGAGAAGGTCGACCGCGCGCGTAAGGCGGTCGAAGAGGCGATGAGCGACCATGAGAAGAAGTTATCGAGGGAATTTTCCAAAACAATGGAAGAGGTGCTTGTAGAGGATATAGTGGCCGAGTCGGTCGATGCGGACTTTATTCTTCTAGGCGAGGTTCACTCCAACACCGCACACCACCGTTTTCAGCTCGAAGTGATAAAGGCGCTCGTAGAGTCCGGGAGGGAGGTAGCCATAGGTATGGAGATGTTTATGGTCGATGCTCAGGACGACCTCGACAGCTGGGTGGAGGGAGAACTCGACGTAGAGGACCTGAGGGTGCTCTACTACGAACACTGGAAGACGCCGTGGGTTCAGTACGCGCCGATACTCGAATACGCCAAAGAGGCCAAGATAGATCTTGTCGCTCTTAGCATAGAGCGCAGCGCCGTTAAGAGGATCTTTGTCAAGCCTGAGTCTGCCGAGGACGACGCTCTGGAGGGTTCAGCGGTCTTGGCGCCAGAGGCATCTTCGGATGACGGTAAAGAGCAAGAAGAGTGGAAGGGCGGTAAGTTGACCGCAGAGATGAAGGCCGAGATAGAGGCCGAGGTTGCGGCTGAGATGGCCGAGGCGGTTAAGATCGAGGAGGATGAGGACGAGGTCTTGAGCATAATTATGACCCGTGAAGAGATGGAGGCGGTTACCTGCGAAGTTGAGCCCGAGTACACGCAGATGATCAAGGATGCCATCGGCGAGCATGCGGACGACATGAACTTCGACCTCGACCGCTTCTGCCGCATTCAGGTCGTATGGGACACTGCTATGGCTCTCAGCGCCAAGCAGTACATTGAAAAAAATTCAGAGACCACCCTTGTGCTGATAGCGGGTGGAATGCACGCATGGAAGTACGGCATACCGAAGCAGCTCTCCCGGCTCGGCGCCGAGTCTGTAGAGCTGTTGGCCGAGGCGCGCGCCAACTCCAGAGAGGCCAAGAGCGTGGCCAAAGCCGCCAAGGCCGCTCTGAAAGAGGCCGAAGAGGCTTCTTCAAAGGCCCAGAGCCTATCTGCAAGGGCGCTTAGTTTTGCAAGGCAGTTCACGGTTCCAGGCAGAGAGTTGTTTATGGGAGTAGAGGAGTCCGACTCCGGAGAGCCGGGCCCGTCCGGCACGGAGGTCGAGCCGGTGGACTTAGAGGCCAAGGCCGATGCCGAGGCAGCCGCAGCCGTGGCTAAAAAGAGCGCAAAAGAGGCCGAGGCCCGTTTCGAAGAGCTTGAGGCCGAGTACAAAGAGGCGCGCGCAATCTCGCGGGAGGCCTCCAAGGAGCTAAAGGTCTTAAAGAGGTCGAAGAGCGAGTTTAAGTACTCCGTGGTAATCCCAGAGATGCCGGAGTACGAGAAGTTCCGCAGCGGCGGGGCCTCTACCAAAGACGCGGACTACCTGATACTCCACTAGTGTGCTCTGGCGCACAGCTCAGATACTATTGCCTCTTTTGGATTTACGGTCTTCACAGCTTTAGCGTGAAGGCCGGTTTTTTTTGTCTGTTGTTGTGATGCTGAAGTGGTCTGGGGAAGCGAATCGGAAAGCGGGCCTGGAAACAGACCGGGAAACAGAATAGAAAAAAGTTGCGCCGTAGTGCAGAGTACTTAGTCGCTCTCCTGATTTTCGTCAAAGAGCCGCCTGAATTCGTCCTGGCATTCGTCAAAGGCCTTTAAGAGCGAGGGGTCGAACTTGTCCTTCTGCTCGTACATTATTTTGTACGCCTCTTCGTGGGTCATCGCCTTTTTGTACGGCCTTGCGCTTCTGAGCGCATCGTAGACGTCGGCAACGCGCACTATCCTGCCAGAGATCGGAATCTCTTCACCCTTTAGCCCGTCCGGGTAGCCGGACCCGTCCCACGCCTCGTGGTGGCTGAGCGCAATTTCGCGCGCGGCGATAAGTATCTCGCTCTCTGCGTCGCGAAGTATGTCGGCGCCTATTACGGAGTGGGTCTTCATTGTCTCGAACTCCTCTTCCGTATGCTTTCCCGGCTTCAGGAGTATGGAGTCTGGTATGCCGATTTTGCCGACGTCGTGCATGGGAGAGCCGAAGAAGATAGCCTCTACCTGCGGTTCGTCGAGGCCGCAGTAGCGGGCCAGCAGCTGCGAGCAGAGGCTTATGCGCTTAATGTGGCTACCGGTCTCTTTGTCGCGGTACTCGGCAGCGAGCGTTAGCCGGTTCACCGTCTCTATGTAGCCGCTTCTGATCTTTTCGAATGCGTTCTCAAGCTGCACGGTCTTCGACGCCACTTCGCTCGACAGGCTCTTGCCGTGCTCCATAAGGTAGTCTTCGAACCGCTTTACCTTCAGCAGGTTCCTGATCCTCAGGCTCAGCTCCGTTTCGTCGATCGGTTTATTCAAAAGCTCGTCGGCCCCGGCCTCAAGCCCGCTCACCTTTGCAGAGCGGTCCGAGAGCGAGGTGATTATTACGACCGGTATGTGCATGGTCTGCGGGTCGGCCTTCAGCCTGCGGGTAAGTTCAAAGCCGTCTATGCCGGGCATAACAACGTCGGAGAGGATTATATCCGGCTTGAACTCCTTGACCTTCTCGAGCAGCTCCATTGCGTTGTCCACCATCAGTATCTCGTGGCCCATGTCGAGTATGAGGTCTTTGAAGAGTTCCTGAAAGAGCTTGTCGTCGTCGGCCACGAGTATGCGCGCCGTGGCGTCCTCCAGGGGAACCGTATTCGGATTGATCTCTTTGGCTGTTTCGTTCATCTGTTCTTGTCTCTGATCCTGCTTGCGCGTTCAGCGTTGTCACTCAGTAGAAGCTTTTGCTGGTGCGGTTGAGTGTCTTGCCTGCGGATAAATGTACTACCTGCGAATACCTATTTTATCGGCAGTTATCGCCGAGTTCTGAAGCATGTTCTGTTAACTTCTCTTTTTGTGACAAAGGTAACAGAGACACGAGTAACCGATAGCGTAGAATATAGAAAGTTCCACTTGACGCGGTACCAACTTTACACTACTATAACAGGAGAATTGCTAATGGAATCGATGATTTGAAAAATAGACCGAATAGAAAAACGAGTAGCGGAGTGTCGCGCCCGGTTGTTTTAGCCTCGTTAGTAGGCACAGCTGTACTGCTAACTGCCTTCTTTGTACTCTCGCAGACCGCCTTTTCGCACAAGAACCTCGCCACAACTCCCGTTATAACCGCCGACAGGGGAGCCTTCGAGCCCTCTGAAACGGATGGGACCGCTTCGTCTGAAACGGCTGACTCCGAAGCTTCGAGCGAAACGGCAGAGGCGGAGCTTGGCCCCAAACGGTTCGATTTTCGTCTTACCTCCGACGACACCTTCTACTCCATAATGTCTCTCTTCGGGGTCTCCGGCACCGACATACACAAGATAGCGCGCAAGTCGCGGCCCACCTTCAACCTCTCAAGGCTGAGAAAGGGCACGGTCTTCAGGGTCTTTACCCTTGACGGCAACTTCGAGCGCGCCGAGTACCGTCTGGGCGAGTTCGACGTTCTGACCATAGAAAAAGAGACTGATCCCGAACCTAAGTCCATCGGCTATACGATCGCTACAAGAGAGCTGCCGTGGGAGATTCGTGAGCACAGGGCCTCAGGCGTCATCAATAACTCTCTCTACGAGGCGGCCATAAGGGGAGGGACCGACCCGCAGACCATAATGAACCTCTCGGACATTCTGGCCTGGGACGTTGATTTTGCTTCCGACATAAGAAAGGGCGACACCTTTGGCGTGGTTCACGAAAAGATCTTCGTAGAGGGCAAGTACCTGAAGACTGGCAAGATACTTGGAGCCGAGATGATGAACAACGGCAAGCGCGTTACCGCCATCTACTTTGAAGACTCCGAGGGCGGCACAGGGTACTACGACGAGAGCGGCAGGTCGCTTCGCAGAACGCTCCTGCGCTCGCCCCTCAGGTACCGCCGCATCTCAAGCTACTTTTCCAAGGGGCGCTACCATCCGGTCTTGAAGAGATATCGCCCGCACCACGGCATAGATTACGCCGCGCCGACGGGTACGCCTGTTGAGTCGGCAGGTTCTGGCAGGGTGACGTTCGCCGGCTGGAAGCGCGGGTACGGCAACTTCATCACCATAAAGCACGACAACTCCTTCTCTACCGCATACGGCCACTTGTCGCGTATAAGAAAGGGTGTAAAGAAGGGCGCGAGGGTAGATCAGGCGCAGGTTATAGGCTACGTAGGCTCCACGGGTATCTCAACCGGGCCGCACCTGCACTACGAGGTAAGGCGGGGCAAGAAGCTCGTTAACCCCTTGAACGTAAGGCCGAAGCCGAACTCTACCGTGCCGAAGGCCGACAGGGAGCGCTTTGCGGCAGTTAAGGACGCGATGCTGGTGCGCCTTGCAGGCGACCTGGCTGTTGTCGCCTCTGCAGAGACCGAAACCGGCAACGCGGCAGGCTCCGACGGCTAGGCGGACAGGGTCCGCTACCTCTCTTCACTGGAGCTATTTTATCTGATAAACAGAAACGGCCCGACCGGAACTCTTCCGGCGGGCCGTTCCTTTATTCTCTCTGTTCCAAGGCGGAAAAAGGGGGGGCAGGGGCCGAACCCATCTGCCGTACGGTTCAGCATCGGCTGAGGGTCAGAGCTACTTCTTCTTGGCCGCTTCTTCTTTTTTCTTCTTCTGTATTGCGGCGTACTCGTCCGGGTAGAGCTTTTGAGTACAGTCCGGGCAGATGCCGTGGGTGAGTTCGACGTCTGAGTGTTCGTAGAAGTACGCCTCTATCTGCTGCCAGTACCCTTTGTCGTCGCGTATCTTCTTGCACGAAGAGCAGATTGGCAGAAGCCCGGAGAGTACCCGCACCTTCGCCTGCTCCTCGGCGAGCTGCTGCTCTGCCATATGCTTGTAGAGCGCCATCTCTACCGTCGTGTAGATCTCCCGCTCGGAGTACGGCTTTATCAGATACCCGAACGGTTCGGTTCTCTTTGCGCGCTCAAGTGTCTCATCGTCCGAGTAAGCCGTCAGGTAGACTATAGGGACGTTGATCTCTTTCTTTATCTCTTCTGCTGCGCTGACTCCGTCCATCTCTCCGCGAAGCATAATATCCATAAGTATGAGGTCCGGCTTCGTCTCCAGCGCCTTTTCTACGGCGCTCTCTCCGGTGTGCGCCGTTCCGACGACATTGTAGCCGAGCCCCTGAAGCCTCTTCTCCATATCCATTGCAACGAGAACCTCGTCCTCGACGATAAGTATCTTCGCTCTCTCTTTCGGCTCCTGATGCTCCACGCTCTCTCTCCTTGGTTCTTCGTCTACTCGGTCTCGGTGTATGGAAATGTGATCTCGAATTTCGTGCCGTCCGTTCTCTCTATCTTTAGCGTGCCCTCTAGTTGCGTGACCATTGCGCCTATAAGCCGTACGCCCATAGAGGTCGTGCTCTCTATATCGAAGTCGTCTGGCAGCCCCACCCCGTCGTCGGCAACTGAGAGCATGTAGAGGCCCTTATCCTCTGTGGCGCCGAGCTTTATCGTAAGCTCTCCGGGCCTGTTGTCGGGAAAGGCGTGCTTCATGGCGTTTGAGCAGAGTTCGTTCAAGAGCAGCCCGAGCTGCACGGCTACGTCTACGTCCATTCGCACGTCAGCCACATCTACGCTGAACTTTACGTTCTGGCCGAGCGCATAAGAGCAGAAGAGCGTTGCGCTGAGCGTCTCTACATACTCCTGAAAGTCTATGCTCGTCAGCTCGTTGGACCGGTAGAGCTTTTCGTGGATGAGGGCCATGCTCTTTATGCGGTCCTGGCTCTCTTTGAAGATGCTCAGAAGCGACTCGTCGGTAATGTAGCCGGACTGCAGGTTGAGTATAGAGGAGATGACCTGAAGGTTGTTCTTTACGCGGTGGTGTACCTCCTTTAAGAGAACCTCCTTCTCAGCCAGAGATTTCTTTATCGCCTCCTCCACACTCTTACGCTCGGTTATGTCCTGAACCGTGCCGATAATCTCTACGACCGTTCCGCTCTCATCGGTAATCGCCTCACCCAGGGCGTGTACCCACTTCTCTTTTCCGTCGGGGCAGATAATGCGGTGCTCAACGTCCCACTCCTCGCCGAACTCCAGGGCGCGCTGGAAGAGCGTGCTGTTCTGCTCAAGGTCGTCGGGGTGAAAGGTCTCGGCAAAGCTTTCGAAGGTTGCCCCCTTCTCGGCCTTCTCTGGAATGGAGAAGAGACGGAACATCTCTTCGGTGCCGGTAACATGCAGTGTGTCCGGGTCTACGGCAAAGGAGCCTATATGGGTTAGCTCCTGCGCCCTCTTTAGCGAGGCCTCGCTCTTCTTCAAGGCGTTTTCCGCAGCCTTGCGCTCGCTGATATCGTCGATCATCACAAGCAGGTGCTTGCGGCCATGCGACCTGAAGGGTACGAAACTGCAGTCGTAGAGGGAGTGCTTGCCGAAGGTGGTTACGACATCGAAGTCGTTGCGCAGCACCTCTTCGCGCTCAATGCTCGCCTGTGCGGTCTCAAGAACGCCGGACCTCTTCCACGCCTCTATGCTGTTGTAGTTCTGCGCCAGCATCTCTCCCTGCGTCGCGCCGAGCATCACTGCAGCCGCCCTGTTGGCCGACACGCACTGGCCGGTATGGTTGTAGATAACGAGTCCCATGGGCGACTCGGAAAT
>JADFVP010000197.1 GCA_015222595.1 Pseudomonadota bacterium | reverse complement strand
TCTTGATGCCGTCACCCATCGCTTCTACCGCGGTGCTGGTCTCGCTCTGAATGGAGCTGATCATTCCTCCAATTTCCTTGGTCGCCGTGGTAGTCCGTTCTGCAAGCTTCCTTACCTCGTCGGCCACAACGGCAAAGCCGCGTCCCTGCTCTCCGGCCCGTGCCGCCTCTATTGCGGCATTGAGGGCTAACAGATTGGTCTGGTCCGCGATGTCGTTGATAACTGAGATGATGGAGCCGATCTCTTCGGAACTCTCTCCTAGCTTGCCGATAGTCTCCGCAGTAGAGGTCGTGGACTCGGAGACCTCCTGCATTGCGCCTATCGTCTCGCGTACTATGTTTCCGCCTTCGGCCGCAGTCTCCTGCGCAACCCTGGCAGTCTCGGAGACCTGCTGAGAGTTTTTGGCCACCTCTATAACCGTAGCGCTCATCTCCTCCATAGCGGTTGCCACCTGTGCGGTCTGGGCGTTCTGGTTGTTGGTTCCGTTCTCTATCTCTCTAGCCGAAGCGGTAAGTTGCTCGGAAGAGGATGCCAGCAGGTTCGACGAGTCGGTTATACGGCCAAGTACGTTAGACATGCTATTGACCATCTCGTCTACGGAGTCTCCGAGCGCTGTGACCTCATCCTTGATCTCGCGCCCGAAGAGGCTGATCTTTACGCAACTTCTGTCTGTGAGGTCGCCGTGCGCAAACTTTTCCACCGTCTCTTTGATCCTGACTATCGGGCGGATGATCATCGAGTTGGCGCTCCACATGAAGAAGGCCGCTACGATCGCAGAGATAGCAACCGAGAGCGCCAACAACTTAACCCCGCTCATCGCCTCTTTCTCGGCATTGGTGCTTATGAGATGAGTGAACTTGTTGGTAGCAGCGACAACAGCCGGCGTATGCTCTTTGAGAAGGCTCTGGATCTGAGTATAGAACGCGTCGTTGGTTTTGAGTGCTTCTCTGACATCTATCTTTCTCGACTCCCAGGCTGAGCTTACAGAGCTTATGGCGCTCTTTAGTTTTTCTCCTGAAGCTCCTTTCGCCCTCTCATCTATGACTTCGCGTAGTTGATTTAAGGAGGCGTCGAGCCCGGAGGTAGTCTTGTCTATTTCAACGCCCAGCTCTGGTTTCTCTTCCGATGCCAGAAAGTACCGTTCCGTAAGGTAGCTAAGTTTTACTGTTCTCATCCTCTGGAAACCGGCTGCGTCGATATATTTAGCTATCTCCGGGTCGCCGGACGTCTTCATGGCGGCTATTAATTCATTGAGTTTACCGACAAGTGGAAAAGTGGAGTCCTCTACACTCTTCTTCATTTCTGTTAGTTTATCTCCATATGTCATGCCTTTATCAAGGGCAGTACGCATATTCAACCACTTGTTCTCAACAACCTTGAGCTGTGCTGATATCTCAACGTTATCAAGGGCAGCAAGGGTCGCAGTGCCGCTCTGGAAGTTATCTATCACTTTCTGGTACCCTTGTTTGCGCTCTTGAAAGATGGCTTCCAGGGTCTCATCTCCGGTCATTATATGCCGGTTGAGAATATCGGTTATCTCTACCGCCCTCTTCCCCAGGCCTCCTGCAGTATCTATCTGTGAATACTTCTCCGTCATGCCTCCTACGAGCACAAAGACTATCGGAATCTGTATTACAAAGAGAATAAGTAGGAAGACATAACTGCCTATAAACCGGGTTTTTACAGATTGAATATTCATTTCTGGTATCCTTTATTTATTTTAAGTTTCTTCTCATGTCCATACCGTAGACTTAAGAACGGTTCTATATTTTCCGGTGCTTATACCCAATATGCCAATCAAGCGTTGGTTGTCAGTATCACAGGAACATTCTTTATGTGAGTTTATTCTTACTACTTTCTACGGGAATTTCACCCGAGAACTGAATACTTCATAAGATGAATTTGTGCAGTATAAAGGCTAAGATTTGGGGTACTTGTTAGGCTATCCTAGTGTAGCCTAATAGCTCCCTTCTATAGAGCTAGGTTCTTGATTTGCCGCAGGCCGTTAGACCTGTCTGTCGGGATCTGCCCTAATGAATTTTGCGGTGGTAGCTTCGCTCTTCCTATCAGGAGGTGCAAGCGGAGTCCGACGCGGATTGCCGCTTTTGCGGCAGGCGTTGATCTGTTTTTTCTATTAGGCTTGGTACGATAAAGAAGGTGCTTATATGGAGGGGGCAATCTTCTTCCGGTCGAGGCAGGTAGAGGCTTACCCGTAGGGCAAGCCCTATGCGTTGAGGGGGTAGGTATACCGGCAGTCAAGTATTAGACCGGAGAAGAACTGAGCATTCTCAGGGGGCACCCCACCATAATGTGACTAAATTGTGACAGAATTGGCCGAAAAGGATGAAAACAACTGGAAGCGATAGACTTATTGTAATGGTTCTATTGCATTGATTTATAAGATAAAAGGGAAAACCAGACCGTAAATCAAGCTCTTGCAAAGATTAGTCAAATCACCTTCGGGACGCGGGGGTCGGAGGTTCAAATCCTCTCGCCCCGACCATTTATACTGAATATACCCATGACACGTAAGTGTTATGGGTATATTTGTATAAAGTCTTGGTAAGGTTTTGAACCTCTGAGGAGGTTCGCGGTCTTGCAGGAGAGCAAGACAGAACAGTCTATGACTGGCCCGTAGGGCGTAGGCCAGGGATGGCCGAAGTCAATCACTCTCGCCCCGACCATAATACAAAGAACCCCGTGGCGCTATAGGCGTTGCGGGGTTCTTTGCGTTAAGTCTTGATTAGGGGTTTGAACCTCAGAGCGGGTTCGCTGTTTATATGACAGTCGATCAAGTGCTTTTCTGAGATTGTGAAGTGACCACTATAGTTTGTCAATTACAGCCGCCATCTTCTCTCTAACTGCAGTGGCTATGTCGCCAAGCGCAGGGTTCTCAATGGCCTGCATGGACGCTGCCGGGTCAATGGCCGCAACCTCTACAGTACCATCATCCATCTCCTGAACAATAACATTGCAGGGCAACATAAGACCTATGTGAGCTTCAGCCTGTAACGCCTTATAGGCAAAGGCCGGGTTGCACGCGCCAAGGATTATGTATTTACGGAAGTCCGCATCGATCTTCATCTTCAATGTCTTTTTCACGTCTATCTCGGTAAGAATACCAAAGCCCTCCTCTTTGAGGCACTCCGTAACCTTGGCGATTGCCTCATCATACGACCCTTCGAAAGATTTGCTGAAATAGTACTTCATCTTCACCTCCATAATTACAAGTGTTATCAAATCTGCTATTGTCACCGCCGTAGACGGCGACTTGAAGAAGTAGAACTAAGAAGTAGAACTGAGACAAAAGAGTCTAACTACCCGATACGGATGGAGACCTGTCGCCCTCTGTTAATCTAGTTCTTTGGGGTGCGCCTCGGAGCCGAGAAGGACCGCCATCCACTGCGTCTTTTCACCGCTGTCGAGCGCTATCTTTATGGTCATCGTCAGGGGCACGGAGAGCAACATTCCTATAGACCCGAAGACCCAACCCCAGAAGACGAGAGAGAGGAAGACGACAAGGGTAGAGAGACCGAGGCCCCTACCCATGACCTTCGGCTCTAGGAGGTTTCCTATAACCATGTTTACCGCAAGGTACCCGATGGCGGTCAGGACGGCTGATCCGGGGCCAAGTTGTAAAAGGGCAAGGAGCACGGTAGGGACTGCAGCGATTATAGAGCCTATGTTCGGCACGTAGTTGAGGAGAAAGGCGAGAAGGCCCCAAAGGAGCGGGTAATCAACACCTATAATAAAGAGCCAGATCACTATTACGCCGGCAGTCAGGAGGCTCATCCATGTCTTTATAGCTATGTACTGCTGCACGTTGTTGATAAACTTCTCGAAGTAGGGGATCGACCTTTCCGGGTCTGCGAGGGCAGAGCGGAGTTTTGTCTGGAAGGTGGAGGCCTCAAGGAGTATGAATATTACCGTGAAGGAGATCAGGAAGCCGTTGGTGAGGGCGCTGCTGAGACCGGTAAGTAACCCGGAGACGAGTTTCATGGCGTCTCCCGGATCAAAGGCCTTCATCACACCGCCCCCGCCCACTTCGACACCAATGATACTGAACCACTCAAAAGAACCGCCTAGAAGCGCACGGAGATTCTCCTGGTAGAGCGGCAGGTCATGGATGAATCTATCAAGTGACGTACTTACGAGCGCACCTACGCCGAGGCCTATAAAGATGATCGCAGCGATTACAATGAAGATGGCGAGCGGTGTGGGGAGCCCTTTACGCTTTAACCAGAAGAGCGGCGGGGCGCATACTGTGGCTATAAAGGCGGAGAGAATCAGGGGCACGAGAATATCTGAAGCGGCACGCATTCCGGCAACAACTATCACGAAGCACGCCCCGGCAAGAAGGAATCGTGTAAGAGGCTGCCTGTTCATCTCTATGTTTGCTCCCATACATTCCTCGAAAGTTCTTTTGTAGAACCTGACGTAACTCTTTACGGTCTCATATAGTGGTTATACTTACTCTACCATTTTAGCTTGGTAAAACTCAAATATTAAGCCGCCTAATTTATCTCTCTGCTCGGTCTATTTGATCTCTTTAACAGATAACCGGTTTCGTTATCTTGGGTATAATTGTTATCCAATTCGGAGTCCAAAGGTGTTGACTGATAACAGCAGGCAATAGTACAATCTATGCAGACCAAGCGGCTCTCCGGTACTCTGGAGAGCACTTTTTTATCTTCACGACACAGATCTTTACCCGAGCAGCTACTGCTCTTCGAGGAGCCTTGATGATTAAATTCAGCATCCCTACGATGACCGGAGATGAAGAGAAGTACATAATGGAGGTCTTCCACCATAAGACCTCATCTACGGAAGGCTCGTTCATTAACAGGTGCAACGCCTGGTTCGAGGAGAAGACCGGCACGCCAAGGGCGCTGCTGACAGGGTCTTGTACGCATGCGCTCGAACTCGCAGCGCTGCTTTTCAATATCGAGACTGGCGACGAGGTCATAATGCCGTCGTTCACCTTTCCGTCCACTGCCAATGCATTTATTCTGCGTGGCGCAAAGGTTGTCTTTGTCGACATCAGGCCCGACACCATGAACAT
Source organism: Pseudomonadota bacterium (assembly GCA_015222595.1). Lineage (GTDB taxonomy): Bacteria > Desulfobacterota > GWC2-55-46 > GWC2-55-46 > JADFVP01 > JADFVP01. The sequence goes on along the minus strand of JADFVP010000197.1, from coordinate 8,776 downwards.
GGACGAAACGCTCATAGAGGCAGCGGTGACCGAAAGGACAAAGGCCATCGTCCCGGTTCACTACGCCGGAGTCGCCTGCGAGATGGATACGATCATGGATATAGCGAAGAGGCACGGCCTTCATGTGGCAGAAGACGCTGCGCAGGGTTTTATGGCCGAGTACAAGGGCCGTATGCTCGGCACTATCGGCCATGTTGGCGCCTACAGTTTTCACGAGACCAAGAACTTTCAGTGCGGCGGCGAGGGCGGTATGGTGCTCTTGAACGACGAGTCCCTTATACGGCGCGGCGAGATACTGAGAGAGTACGGAACCAACCGCAGTCAGTTCTTCAGGGGAGAGGTAGACAAGTACAGCTGGCAAGAGGTCGGCTCTACGTGGCGCTTAAATGAGATAAACGCGGCGTACCTCTATGCGCAGCTGCTCCATGCCAACGAGATAAATGACGACAGACTAAGAACATGGAACGCCTACTACGAGAAGCTTCACCACCTCGAGGATGAGGGGCGTCTTGAGCTTCAGAAGATCCCGGAGAACTGCCGCCACAACGGCCATATCTTCTATCTGAAGGTTAAGGATCTGGACGAGAGGAGCGCGGTGCTAAAGTACCTGAAGGAGAATGGGGTCTATGCGGTCTTTCACTTCGTGCCACTGCACGCTAGCAAGGCCGGCAAGAAGCACTGCACCTTTCACGGTACCGATACCTACACCACTAAAGAGAGCGAACGGCTTATAAGGCTGCCGTTGTACTATAAGATGTCGGCGGAAGATATTTCGACGGTCTGCCGGGCTGTTGAGGGGTTTTTTAAGGCAGGCTGATAAGCCTTGTTGATGTGCGGGGTGTGCGAGCGTCAGCACTTGGCCTGCATGGAGTCGAGTTCTTTTAAGAGCCCCTCCATCTTTGCGTAGCTGTTGTCTACCTGAGACTGTAGTTCCGTTATGTTCTTGTAGAGCTTTTCCAGCTCTTTTGTTGCGGTAATGTCGTTCAGTATCTTATCCACCGACCTGTTCTTGTTCTCTATGTACTCTTCGAGCCGCTCTATCTTGCGCTCAACCTGCTTGCACTCTTTCTTTATCTCTATGGCTCTGTGGCTCTCGGCCCCTGAACTCGTTGCCTTGCTCTCTGCCGAGTCTTTGTTGCCGCTCTTTGTTTTTGGTTTCTTTAACGAAGCCTCCTCTTCCCAGCCGATACTCTCTAAAAATTCGTCGTACGTGCCGTGAAAGAACTCTGCACCTCCCTTATGGAAGATAATGAGCTTGTTGGCCAGCTTGCGAAGCATCTCTTCGTTATGCGTAACGATAACGAGACCGCCCTTGAATTTGCTTACCTCGTCGGTCAGTATCGTAATGGAGTCCATGTCGAGGTGGTTCGACGGCTCGTCGAGAAAGAGCAGGTTGGAGGGGTGCGCCAGAATCTTGCCGAGTAGCACGCGGCTCTGCTCGCCTCCTGAGAGCACCGATATTTTTTTGTCTCCGGCTGTCCCAGAGAACATCATCGCCCCGCAGATGCCCCTGCTTTCCGAGATGCTCAGATGCGGGTTGGCCTGCGCTATCTCTTCGGCAACGGTGTTGGTCTGCACGAGGTTCTTGCGGTTGGTCTGCTGGTAGTAGCCGAGCGTTGCATTGGGGTTGAAGGTGACAAGGCCGGATGTCGGGCTAACAGCTCCGGCCAGCGCGTTTAAGAGCGTGGTCTTGCCCTTGCCGTTCTTGCCTATTACCGCAAGGCGGTCTTTGGGCCCGATATGGAACGAGAGCTTCTCGAAGAGGTTATCCGCCTTGAGGCCCGTGTACGAGAAGGCGATGTCGTCTACGCTCAGGAATGTCTTTGCCGGGGTTGCGCGGTAGTTGAAGCGGAAGCCGAGCTTGTGCTCCTGCTTTATTTGCGTCAGCACCTCCATCTTCTCTATCTGCCGTAGTTTCGACTTTGCCTGCGTCGCCTTCGACGCCTTTGCGCCGAACTTGTCTGCGAACTTTTGCAGGTCTTTTATCTTCTTCTCCTGATTTACACGGGTCTTTTCGTGCACCTCTTCGTCGACCAGGAGCTGGGTGTAGTACTTATTTGTGTCGCCCTTTACCTTGGTGAGCAGACCTCTGTGGATTCCCATCGTGTGCGTCGTTACGGTGTCGAGAAAGGCGCGATCATGGGTTATTAGAATCGCTTCGCCACGGAAACTCTTCAGGAACCGTCTCAGCCACCTGAGGCTTAAGAGGTCGAGGTAGTTTGTCGGCTCGTCGAGGAGCAGCATGTCGGGGTCTTGCAGAAGCGTCTTCGTGAGGTTTATACGGAGCTGAAATCCGCCTGAAAATTTAGAGGGCGAGAGCGTAAGGTCGCTCTCGGTGAAGCCGAGCCCGAAGAGTATCTTCTCCGCCTTATAGTGGTCGTACTGCTCATCTTCTCCAAGCACCTGGCAGCACTCTTCGATGAGCGTCTTCTTTGTGAAGTGGATATGCTGGTCGAGGTAGCCGAGCTTGTACGTTTTGGGCGTGTTTATGTCGCCGGAGTCGTAACTTTCGACTCCGAGAATAATCTTGAATAGCGTCGATTTACCGGACCCATTACGCCCGACCAGTCCGATTATTTCATTTTTCCCTACGGAGAAAGAGATGGACTGGAAGAGCGGGATGCCGCTAAACGACTTTGAGAGGTTGTTTATCTGTATCATAACCGAGTAAGTGTAACATAAAAGGACGGGTTAGAGTCAGTAAAAGATGAAAGAGAGGAATATTACGGGCGGTGCGGTTGACTGGGGCGGCATATATGAGTACAATACTTCGGCCTCGGCAGACCGGGCACTCTCTCTTTTTCGTACGAATATCAGCAACTGAATTCAGGGGATCAAGCGTAGATGGTGAAATCGACAACTCTTGAGATAGACGGCATCGGGCCCGTTCTCTTTGAAAGAAGCACAAGAGCGCGTCACCTTAGTATTTCCGTAAAACCGTTTAGCGGTGTGCGTGTTGCAGTACCGCGAAGGGTCTCATTCAGAGCGGCCCGTCAGTTTGTGGCGCACAAGAGAGAGTGGATAATAAAGCATCAAGAGAGGATGCGCAAGCTCGAAGTTGAGCACGAGGAGTACCAGAAGAACAGGGTTAAGATCGATAAGCGTGCGGCGCGCCAGATGCTGGTTGCAAGGCTAGAGCATCTATCGGGGAAGTACGGCTTTAGCTACAACAGGGTATACATACGAAACCAGAAGACCTTATGGGGAAGCTGCTCGCATAAGAACAACATAAGCCTCAATATCAGGCTGGCGGAGCTGCCCGAAGAGCTTTCTGACTACGTTATTATCCACGAACTGGTTCATACTCGCGTAAAGAGCCACTGCGCGCGCTTCTGGGACGAACTGCACAGGTACGTGCCGGATGCTAAAGGGGTCGATAAGGAGCTTAGAAAGTACCAGTTGGTCGTTGCATAGCTGAAAGTTACTTATCCGCCGGGCCTGCCCCACAGCCCGCGATTCAGGCTCGTTGCCCTGTTGAGCATAGCCTGAGCCTCGGTGGTCATGCCGAGCCGGTTGTAGGCTATTGCAAGGCTCAAGTATCCACGGTGGTCTCGCGGGGCAGCCTCTACCGCATGTCTGAAGTGCACCACGGCATCTTTCAGTTTCCCTTCCTTTAGAGCAATCTTCCCAAGCCCCATATGGCCCGCAAAGAAGTCGGGCCGCATGTCCACAATACTCTTGTATGCCTTCTTTGCGCCTTCGGTATTGCCTTCGAGCATATACGATTTCCCAAGCTTCGTGTACTCGGTAGGGAAGTAGTCTTTGTAAGGTTCGACTCCGTCTACGCGGTTGTTGACCACGAAAAAGAGCAGCACGAGCGCCGCGACCGATACAGCAGCAGTGCGGACGACCTTTCTTCGTAAGCGAACATAGAGCCAGTCCACGTAGAGCGCTGCAAAGATAATAAGTATAGGCAGCGTCGGAACCCTGTAGCGCGATATGTAGAACGTTATCAGCACCGAGGCCATGTATACCAGAAAGAAGGCGTAGACGATCAGCAGCTTTCGCCAGTGCTTTAGCGAGACCAGTATGCCGAGAATACCGAGCGGGCCGATGATACCGAAGCCGAGCGTGTACTTTATCATCGACGAGAGCGTGCTCATGAAGTAGATGTTCTGGTTGTCCGGCGTTTCATAAAAGTTCCAGAAGACGAGAAACTTTCTATAGACCAGATAGGCAATTCTCTTAGGGTCTTCTTTGATGAACTTAAAGCCCTCGCTCGACCAGTAGTCGGAACTCTCCATGTACGACATCGCCCGTCCGGTCCGCTTCATCGCCTCCTGCCTGAACTCTTCGTGCTCGGCCAGAGGGTTGGCGTTATGTATGAAGTCCGGCGGCACATAGTACCCGTTGGAGCCCTCGTAGTACGACATGTAGATGATCTCTCCGCCGCCTGCCGTAACTGGGATGAACTCCCCGGAGACCGCGTAGTTTCTGAGCGTTACCGGCAGTATGGTAAGCGCTATACCGATGGAGAAGAAGATGGTTCTCTTTACGGCCGTGAGCCCGATGCCGCGTTGTATAAAGAAGCAGAGCGGTATGCCGGCAATGAGCAGAAGCGCATTTTCGCGCACCAGTATCATAAGGCCTACTAATAGCCCGGGTATTATGAACGTAACCGCGCGTGCCTCAACGAGCTTAACGAGCCAGTAGAGCGCCATGACGGCGAAGAAGGTAGAGAGAAAAGGCTTCATCACCATTGCGTCGTTCATGATAAACATACCGTAGAAGGCGCCCGTGAGGCCCGCGATTATGCCGATTCTTCTATTGTCGAAGAGCAGCACTGCGAGCCTGTAGATGTATACGATAGTGAGCGAGCCGAAGAGCGCCTGAACAATCCGCACGGTGTAGAGGTCTGTGCTTATGAACTTGTAGATGAAGGCGAGGAAGTAGGCGTAGAGAGGGGTCATCTCATAGACGTCTTTACCTAGCAGCCCTTCAGTGAGGATCTTCTTGCCCCACAGGTTGTAGTACTCCTGGTCTATGTTCAGGTGGCGGAAGGTCGGGAACTCGGAGAACTGATGCAGGTAGATAAGCCGCACCCCGAGCGCAATGGCGAAGAGGCCCAGTATTATGAGCGTATCTATGCTAAGCAGGCCTGTTATCCAGCCACGGTTTTGTGTTCTCTTTGACATAGGTGATCTGTTCCGTTCAGTAGTAAAAGCTTTACGCGTCCGTTATTTTTTTCTTTGTTGTCTTCTTTGCGGTGCTCTTTGTGGCGCTCTTTGTGGATGTCTTCTTTGGAGCGCTTTTTTTGGGTGCCGACTTCTTTGCTTCGCTCTTCTTTGTCGTTTTCTCTTTTATCTGTACGTTGTGCGCGCCCTTCCATGTGGAGTCGAGCGAGAAGGAGTGCTCCTTGTCTTTGTCAATACTGTCGGCAAGTTCTATAGCCATCTCCATGCACTCGTTCATGTTGCAGTACTTGAAGAGCCCTTGCCTGCCCGACGCCACGAGGTTCGGTATCGTCTTTATGTATTCGACCGAAGTCGCAACGTGTTCGATAAAGCCGTTTATCTGTAGCGGGTAGGCGTGCTTCTCTCTCGTGATCCAGCCCTTCACTCCCTCTCCGCTTTTCAAGAGCCCGGATGCCAGCAGCTCTTTTATCGTCTTCTCAACTATCTTCGAGTCGTCCATGTGCCAAAGTTCATCTTCCTCGAAGCAGGCTATTTCTGCGCAGAGCCCCGTGTGGCCTTCTTTGGTCATGTCTGCGTTGAAGTGCGAAAAGTCGGTTATCCTCTGGAACGAGTACTTTTTCTCCGGAAAGTAGATCCAGTGGAAGTTGTCTAGCTCCGGGGCCGGAACGTCTAGGTAGCAAAAGACCATAGAGCGGAAGCGCAGGTCTGTATTGAGGTCGTCTCTGTCGAGCGCGCTGTTGAGCACGGTAATAGGCACGGTGTTCACCAGCACGTCGAACCCTTCCTGTACGTCTCCTGCTGCGCTGGTGATGGAGTGCGCTTTAGAGTCCTTTATCGTTGCGCTCTCAAGCTCCCAGTTCAGCTCCACCTTGCATCCGGCTGCCTCGCACTCTTCCAGAAGTTTATCGCAGAGGTGTCCTATGCCGCGCCTTGCGTAGTAGAAAGTGTACTTTAGCGGGCTGTGCGCAGAGCCGTACTGCTCTTTGTTGAAGAGCGAGTACGAGAGCGTCTGGAGGATAATATCGAAGACCGAGTTGAAGGCTATGCGCTCGGAGGCGGTTCTGGGGTCGAGCATACTGGGGTCTATTCCCCAGACCTTTTCGGTATACGGTTTGAAGTACAGGTCGTACATGGTCGAGCCGAAACGGTTCGTGACCCAGTGCTCGAACGAGTAGTCCATCGTCTCGCAGACAAGGTTCTTGAAGCGGAAGTAGACCAGTTCGGCCATGATCTTCAGTATCAGCACCTTGTCCATCTGTCCGAAGAAGTGGAGTGGGCGGACCGGGAAGTCTATCATGCGCCGCATGAAGAACTGGGCCGCCTTCTTGTGGCAGATTCTGAAGTCGTCGCCGAGAATGCTCTTTAGCATTTCGATCAGCACCGGATTGTCGGTGCAGAACTCATGCGGGCCGGGGTCGTAGAACTGTCCGTCGAACTCGTAAGTGCGCGCAAGTCCGCCGACGCGCCCCTCCTTTTCGAGTATCGTTACCTCGTGCCCTTTGCGGGCTAGAAGTGCCCCAAGGGTCAATCCCGTCAACCCGGCGCCTATTATCGTTATCTTCTTCATCGTACTTTCTATTAGATCAAAGTTTCTGTAGTGCTGTAACCGTCTTTCAGCGCGCGCCGAGCGCCCTTGGCATGCTTCTACTCTATTGTATTCAATAGCTCGATGTTAATCAATATATCGGTCTTGAGAGAAAAGTCTTGAGGTATAGCTCGCTGCTCTTATATATCCGTTATTGCTTCTTTTTTTTGGACTTTGCACCACTATTACAAAGGTTGCAGGCGAGTGGGGGTGTAGGGCAGGCGGGTAGGAGAAAAAAAGGCTCCCGGCACAGTTGCCGAGAGCCTTTCGGTTATCTATATTAACTCTCACCTTAAAGAGTACAGAGAGGGCTAACCGGTACTTTAAAGAAGAGCGGCTCCCTAAAGAGCCTGTATCTTCTTGACCACCGCTACCCGTTCTGCCTCAGAGATAAAGGAGTCGGACTCGGGGTAGAGGATATTCTCTTCCTTCATGTTGTGGTCGCCGAGCGTCAAGCGAAGGCGGTTCGCGCTCTGTCCTGCCTCGTCGGTCTCCTCGCTCCGTATTGCGGCTTCTATCTTTTCGAGCGTCTCTTTTATATCGATGTGCTCCATCTTCATTACATGGGTCGGGCCTGCCTCTGTCATGCCGGTCTTCTCTTCGAAGAGCGGAAAGAGTATCTCCTCTTCACCCCTTATGTGGCGTCTCAGACCATGGTTGAACTCGGCGAAACCGGAGGCTGCGCTGTCCCACGCACCCTCTGTTATGGCCTTGGAGAAGGAGTCGTAGAGAGAGTCCAGCCGGGTGTGGTCGCTTTGCAGAAACTCCGTAACGGTCCGCTTCGGGTCTGCGTTCTCTCTCTTTTCTACCTTTATTCTCCAGACCTCCGGGCCCTGCTCAAGCGGCCACCAGTCGAACTCGCCGTCGTGCTCGGCCTGAAACTGGTAAAGAAGCGGGCGCGGCTCATGGTCGTTCACCAGCACAAAGTGCTCGCCGGGCTTTAGCTCCGTATAGGTTTTGAAGATCGTAGAGTGGCGCTCCTTTGGCTCCAGCTCTCTTACGTCGAGTACGGTAGTGTCGAGTACGTTGGTCATCTGACATAGCCTCCTGTGTAATTGCTTCTTGGTAGTGTGCCTTTTGCGGTCTGTTGTTGGACTATTCTATTCCATCCGGTGCAATAATGCCATGATCGAAATCAAGTGTGGGGGAGCTTTTGTGAGACTCGCCGTTACACGATTGTGTCCACAGAGATTGACTTTTACGCTATAATGGCACTGTATGAATTCTATTTTATTATGAGGAGGTACTGATGGTCAGGTTCGAAGTCAGGACGCATAGCCGCACAGGGTTCGTCGATATTACCAGTGAGGTGGTAGAGGCGGTCGGTGAGTCCGGGGTTCGGTCCGGCATAGCGCTCGTCTACTGCCCGCACACAACGGCCGGAATAACGATAAACGAAAACGCTGATCCCGATGTCGTGAACGACCTGGAGATGAAGAGTACCAAGCTGATAGAGCGCGACGATACGGACTTTACCCACGCCGAGGGCAACTCGGACTCGCACCTGAAGAGTTCGCTCTTTGGCGCCTCGGAGACGCTTATCGTAGAGGCCGGAGCGCCGATGCTCGGCACCTGGCAGGGGGTCTATCTGGCAGAGTTCGACGGGCCGAGAACCAGAAGCGTATTCGTAAAGGTTGTTGCGGGTTAGAGCCGTACGCGGGGGTGTTTTTTCTTCGTTTCGGCCAAGACCTCGCCGGCGGCGGTAGCCGAGTGGATAAGGGCTACGAGAGTGCTGGAGAAGTGGCTGACCTCTTTTACGCGGTGGATTATCTTTCGCCGGTTGAGTTCCTCTACAAGAGGCAAGGTTATGCGCGGCTCGAAGGTGCCGATTGTCACGAACTCAAGGTCGGTACTGTTTTGGGTGGTCGGGGTCAAAAGCAGGGCTCCGAGTTCTTGTGTTGCTACGCTTCTGGCTAGGCGCAGCAGACCTGTGTAGTCTGTTTACTTCGCCAGGTTGTACTTTACTATGCACCAGAGTGCTGACAGGCCGTCCTTCCAGTTGATCTTCTTGCCTTCCGAGTACGACCTTCCTGAGTACGATATTCCGACCTCGTAG
>JADFVP010000196.1 GCA_015222595.1 Pseudomonadota bacterium | reverse complement strand
TCAGGCGGTTTCTTCCGTGCACACCTCCGGTGACCTCTCCGGCGGAGTAGAGCCCCGGTACGTTGGTGGCGCTGGAGTCGTTGATCTCGATGCCGCCGTTTTGGTAGTGGAGCGTCGGGTAGACGAGCATCGGAACCTTGCTGATGTCGATATTGTAGCGTTTGAACTGTATGTACTTAGCAGGCAGCTCTTTTCTTACCGTGCCGTCTCCGTGGAGTATGTCTATCATCGGGGAGTCGAGCCAGACGCCCATGCGTCCGGTCGATGTCGGTACTCCTTGATTGATGTCGCTGCACTCGCGGATTATGCACGCGGACTCAACGTCGCGCGGTTCGAGCGGAAAGCAGAACTGGTTGCCCTCTGCGTTTAAGAGCTGGGCTCCCAAGCCGCGTACCTTCTCCGTTATAAGGAGGCCGACGTTCTGCTCGGGGAAGATCGCCCCTGTCGGGTGGTACTGCGTGGAGTCGAGGTCTTTGAGATCCGCCCCGGCCCTGTAGGCCATAACTATTCCGTCGGCGGTGGCGCCGTAGTGGTTCGTGGTCGGGAAGTTCTGTATGTGGAGCCGTCCGTTGCCGCCGGTGGCTATAAGGACGCTCTTGGCCCGTACCTTGTAGTACTCTTTGGTCTCGAGGTTGTAGAGTATGGCTCCTGAGGCGCGCCCCTTTTCGTCGAGCAGTATCTCAACCGCCGGGGAGAACTCCATTATCTTTATCTTGTCGGTACGGTTCCGGGCTTCGTCGCGCAAGACCCTCATTATTTCGGCTCCTGTCATGTCGCCTGACGAGTGCATCCGCTTTCTCGACGTTCCGCCGCCGTGGCGGACCTTCATGCGGCCGTCCACCTGCTTGTCGAACATCATGCCGAGCTTTTCGAGCCAGTGGATCACTACGGGCGCGTCGTTGGTCAGCGCAGCCACGAGTTCGGTTTTGTTGGAGAAGTGTCCGCCGCCTATGACGTCTAAGTAGTGGTAGTACGGAGAGTCTCCCTCCTGGTCGGCAGCCTGTATGCCTCCTTCGGCCATAACGGTGTTGGAGTCGCCGTGGCGGAGCTTTGTGGCCATTATAACGTCGAGGCCCTGTTCTGCTGCGGTAAGCGCCGCTGCGGTTCCGGCTCCTCCGGCTCCGATTACGAGCAGGTCGGTTTCGTAGTCAACGGTAGAGAGGTCTATGCTTTTCGGGTCGAGCCTTGAGACAGACTCCAAGACCGTCGCGACCTCTTCGGGCATTACCTGGTCTTTATTTGGCCCGACCGCCACGGCGCGTCGTCCGTCGTCTTTGTAGTCGGGGTGGTATTTGCCGAGCCACTCTGCACGCTGGTCCATGGTAAGAGCCGGAAAGTGCTCTCCCTTGCGGGCTATCTCTATCCGTTCGGCCCGTGTAGACTCTACGTTCTTTATAAGTTTTTTGAGTTCCGCTCCGTATCCGCTCATCTCATCTCTCCATTGGTTTACGACATTGGCACTGGGGTACTGCCATAAGTTCTATTTCAGTTCGACGCCAATAGATCGGCATCGGCTTTACAGGTGCGAGGTGTCCTATAAGTGCGAGGTGACTTTGAAAGAACGCTCCACTTCTTGCACCTTACAGGTGCGACGTGTCCTCGGGCATCCACTTGCCCGCTTCGGCCATGTCCGGCTCGCGTTCGCGCTCCACGTACAGCTTCTTCACCTCTTCGGGATCCATTTCCGTTAGGGCCTTCAGCATGCCTTCGTACTTGCCTTCCGTTATGTCGTTAACGCGCGACTGAAGGTGGTCGGCCTTGGGCACTATGTGCTTGGCGTAGACTCTGCGCACGAACATTGCTGCGGTGAACTGCGATATCTGCGCCGGGCAGCGTGAGGCGCACAGACCACAGAGTACGCAGTCGAAGCTCTTTTGGGCTGCGCCTTTTAAGTCGCCGCGTTTCATAAGCGCAATGTAGTCCATTACGTCTATGTCCATAGGGCAGGTACGGGTGCATGTACCGCAACCTACGCACTTAAAGACTTCGGGGTAGAGCTTCCTGAGGCCCTCGTGGGTGTCGGCTTCCAAATTCTCAAGATCGTAGTCCGGCCGGTTGGACGGGAAGAAGGGGACCTGCATTATCATCATGCCCTCTTCGGCAACCGTCTGGCAAGCAAGGCCCGCTCTTAAGCGGTAGTCGCCCGTGAAGCGGTAGAAGGTGGCGCATGCCCCGCAGATACCGCCCCGGCAGCCGCAGCCTCTGATGTACTTGTAGCCTGCGAACTCAACGGCCTTCATTATCGTCAGCGTTTCGGGCACTATGTACTCACGGCCCATTATGTAGATCGGGATCATCTTCGCGCCTTCGGGCGGAATCGTCCTGTCGCCTATGGTTACCAGCTTACGCCTTTTTTTGCCTGCCGTAGTATCTGCCATCACTCTTCTCCTTGAGAAAGTTCTTTTTTAAAAAAGTTACTGTGTGTCTCTTAAGTAGTAACCGGGGTGAATATAGGCCCGGTAGTTAAATCATGTCCAGGAGCAACAAACGTCTCGGTCAAGGATCAACCGGGGTGAAAAGAGGCCCAGGTTAGAAGTCGTCGTACATCGCTTTTATTTCGGTTGCGGTGTAGACCGGGCCTTCTTTGCAGATGTAGATGTCGCCTACGTTGCAGCGGCCGCACTTGCCTACTCCGCACTTCATCTTGTTCTCTAGGGTGGTGTAGACCGCCTCGTCGCTGAAGCCGAGTTCGCCCAGAGCGTTCAGACAGAACTTTATCATGATAGGCGGACCGCAGACAACCGCTATCGTATTCTCCGCCGGCACTCCGGCCTCTTCGAGCACTGTCGGCACAAAGCCTACCTTGCCTTCCCAGTCGTCGGTTTCGCCGCCCGGATCGACGGTCTGGATCAGCTTTACGTCGGGCCGTTCGTCCCAGTGCTTCAGCTCTTCTTTATAGACGAGGTCTGCGACCGTCTTGGCTCCGTATACTATCGTAACGTCTCCGAAGTCTTCGCGCCTGTCGAGCACGTTCCAGATTACCGAGCGCACCGGGGGCAGAGCGATTCCGCCTGCAACGAAGACGATGTTCTTGCCTTTCCACTCTTCTATTGGGAAGTGGTTGCCGTATGGGCCTCTAAAGCCCATTGTGTCACCTATGGAGAGTTCGCCGAGCGCGTTGGTTACACGGCCCGTCTTCCTGTAGGTGCACTGTATGTAGCCTTTGCGGGTCGGCGATGAGGCGATGCAGAAGGTCGATTCGCCGAGGCCGAAGGCCGAGTAGATACCGAACTGGCCGGTCTTGAACTCGAACTTCTCGCGCAGTTCTTCGTCTTTGAAGACGAGCCGGAAACTTCTGGTGTCCGGTGTCTCTTCGTAGACGTCTTCTATCGTTACAAGGTTCGGTATGTATAGGTTGCTCATTGTTCTTCTTTCGTATTTCGATTTAAAAAAAACCTATTTCTCAGTCTACTTGCTCATGGCCGTCATCAGGTCGGTAATGTCGAGCCTGACGGGGCATACCCTTATGCAGCGGCCGCAGCCTACGCAGCCGGTGGAGTTGAACTTGGTTGGGTAGATATGGAACTTGCACATAAAGCGGTTGCGGTAGCGCTTGTACTGCGTGTCGCGCGGGTTGTGCCCCGAGGCGTGAAGCGTAAAGTGGTCGAACTGGCATGCGTCCCAGTTCTTGCGCCGCTCGCCCTCGAATGCCGTGCCTTCGTCCGTTATGTCGAAGCAGTGGCAGGTGGGGCAAGAGTAGGTACAGGCCCCGCAGCCGCAGCACTTGCGCACAAGCTCGGCCCACTCGGGAGAGTCGTAGTTCTTTGTCTTGGCCAGCCGCTCGCCTAATTTCGTAAGGTCTACGCCCTCTACCTTCTCTACTGTTGCGAGAGTTTTCTTGGTCTCACCCTTTGCAACATCTACAAACGAGCCGGCGTGCGCTTCGACGAAGGCCGTGCCTTTTTCAGTAATAGCTGTTGCCACGTATCCGTTCTCTGTCTCGTAGAGCGCGACGTCGGCCCCAGTTGTGGACTCTGGAGAGAGGTTTACGGTGGTACAGAAGCATTCGTCGTCCGCGTTAACGCACCCGACGCTAAGTACCACGATCGACTCTTCTCTCTTGGTGAAGTCTTCGTCTATAAAGTCCCACGTGAAGACAGCGTTCAGCGAAGCAAGCGAGGCCGCCTCACAGGGCCGCGCTCCGAAGACTACTGTCTGGCGCGCCACGACCTCAACGGGGTCGATGTCTACGCCTGAGCGGGTCAGTTCGTACTTGTAGAGAACCTCTGTTTGAGGAAAGGCGATCTCTTTGTACGAGTTGCGCGGCAGTATGTAGTCGTTTACGTCCACTACTGCTTCAGCGGCGGTAACCTCTTTGTAGACCACCTGGCGCGCGTCGAGCGTTGGGGCCACGAAGCGGCCTCCGTTGGAGGTGACCACTGTTATGAGTGCGCCGAGGGCGTCTTTAGCGATATATTTTTCGGTCATATTAAGCTCTGTCCGTTACTTGATAAAGTTGTCATCTGCGAAAGTACTAATAAAGTTGCCGTTAAAGAGAATTTTATTTTATAAAATTCTCTGTGTCATCCTCTTTGAAGACAATCATCGGAGGGTGGACGTTTTCGTCGTAGCCCGATTCGAAGTCGAAGGCGTTCTTAACAGTCAGCACCAGCTTCTGGTTCACCAGGTTCAGGGGAATGTTGACCGGGCAGCCCCGTTCGCACTCTCCGCAGAAGGTGCAGCGTCCCGCAAGGTGCATTGCGCGTATGAGGTTCCATGCGAGGTTGCCTCTCGGATGCGCGCTCGTCTCGATCCACTGCGGCATGTTCTTCTCTGTTATGCAGCGTTCGCAGTAACAAAGAGAGCAGAGCTGGCGGCAGGCGTAGCACTTGATGCAGCGCGTGAAGTGCTCGTTCCAGAAGTCCCAGCGTTCCTTCGGGCTCATTGCGTCTATCTGCTTTATCTTGTCGAAGACCATTCCCGTTGGCTCTTCGGGCGGCGTAAAGTCGCTCTTTTCGCC